>CBDURF010000080.1:0-14787 GCA_965369705.1 uncultured bacterium | reverse complement strand
CAGGTTGATGAATTTCTAAACTAAATCCCGACACCGCAGTGGAATCCCCAGAATTGCTCTTTCTCATCATCTCCTGAGTCGGATATCTGTGAGTAGTAGCCGACACTGACACTGAACATGATGGAGAGACTGACCTTAAATTCCGCACCGGCATAAGTGCGATCAGGAGAAGCGAACAACGGATTACCCCAGGAGCGCAACAGCACGGCACGGCAGGAACTGACAATACCAAAATCTCTCGGTTCCGGGGGATCAAAAATGAGGCCGTATCCTATACCGACACGACCACCGGATAATCCGGGACTAAGCGAGGCGTGCAAGTTTTGATGCCAGGTTTTTTTGTTCTCAACCTCGTCCTCTGCACGCCACACGCTGAATACGTACAGCGAGGTGAAAGACCAGCGGTCGGGTGCCCCCCATTCGATAGCAGTTATCGGCAACAGGATGCTCCCGTCGCTGAAATAAATCATCCCTTGTCTGTTTTTGGATTTCTGCTGCTGTTCATCTGGCTCCGAGTCCTGCCCCAAAGTCGGATTAACTAACAGGAAAAGAATGAACAGAGCAGTTATTGGATTAAACACCATTCGGAGTTTCATACAGCCTCCTGTCTCGTTATGAGAATAGTCATCCGGTTAGCTAGTTCCCATCCGGAAACACCGGTTTTCAGAGCCACCGCAGCTGGCTGCGGTGCGAGTTTCTATGCGGCAACCATACCACGCTGCGGGTGCGTCGTAAATATGCCGACGGCCACCGTGATCCCCGCTTTTTCGGTGCGACCAGGCACACCGATCCTCGGCGTAGTCCGATCGACGCCACAGTGCTGAGACTCTCCTTCGATCCTACTCCATTGTACGCCGTGCCAGGATCAGCAAGTTCGCCGAGACCACCGATCCCCAGACATAGGACTTGAACGATTCCAAGCCGCGCCACGTACAGCGACCGACACCAAAGCATCGTTTCAGGAACGAGATCATGCCCTCGACACCAGCCCGGAAGTCGCGCAGTTTCTTGTACACATAGCTGCTCTTGGCCATGTCCGGGACCTTCAGCCCGCGCTTCCTGCTGAACATCACATCCTGAACGCCAGCGGCCTTCAGGTCGCTCAGGTTGGTCTTGGACGCGAATGCTCCGTCATAGGCTGCCTGCCGAGGTGGGCGGCCGTAGATTGTCTGTTGGCGGTCAGCCATTTCTACAGCCAACGTGCTGTCCGCGGGATTGCCCTCTTCGATGACGCAATCGAGGAACAACCCAGACTTGCCCGACGTCAGGCATATCTTGTGACCGTAGTAGGTGTCGCGGCGATCTTTGATGATGATGTCGGTGTGGTCCTCAAAAATGGAAACGACTTTTTCGTCGGCCGGAACCGATCCCTCCTGCAGGACTCTGCGTTCAGTCTGGTCGATGACCATTGCGGCCAAGCGGGCGTAATGCCGCAATTGAACCACGATATCGCACCCGGCGGCGGCCATGCTCTCGGCCATCTCGACAGTGTCGCGAGTGACCTTCAGCAGTTTTCGGTAAAGCTGTTTGCGCTTCTTCTTTGTCTTCGCGTTCAGGATACCAAGGGATCTTCTCTTGGCCTGCCTGGTGTGGTTGACGAACACGGTGTCGACTTGATCCCGACCACGTTTCATCAGACGAGCGAGCACGCGAACACAGTCAAACAGCAGGGCACTGTCGCTGGGCTCGTGGATGTTCGATTCGACCACGGTGCAGTCGACCCTCACGACACGGCCCTTTTCGACATCCTGCACCCGGGCTTCTTCCAGAATCAGCCGATTGATCAGCTCCAGGGTTTCAGGCTGGATTCTTTTGATGTTGTTTTGCAGGGCTGATTTCCTGGGCGACTTCTCGTCGATACCAAAGCCACAGAAAGCGCGCAGGCAGCGAGAGTCGGCCATATGAAAAGCCAGCCTCTCGTAGCTGAAGCCATTCATCTGTTTGATAATCAGAAGGCGCAGGGCCTGGTCGCCGGTCAGACCAGGACGACCGGTGGACACGTCCGGGCCGTGAGCTATCAGATCGTCGTAGACCAGCGAGCGGGCTTCCGGAATCTGGTCCAGGATGTCGCTGATTCTGCGGAGTTCTCGAGCGTGTTCGTGGGTGATAAATGGATAGACAATCAGCAGCTGATCCTGTATCTTGTTTCTCAACGGGATGTTACCTCCATGTTTACGATGTTTCCGTGGTAAGAACATCCTATCACATGGCAGAATAATCATCCCGTTATTTCTTTATAACCTACTTGTTTTCAGACGGTAATGGGTTTCCGGATGGGAACTAGCTAATAGCCGGCAACGTTCCGGGTTCTCTTTTTTTGGAGCTAATCCTCTAAGCCGAGCCAATCCACACCCGGCCTCCGATCTACTCCTTGGTGACCTTCGCATCCTCGATGATGGCGTCATACTTGTAGCCGGCCCCGAAATCCTTGTTCACGGTCAAGGACCCCTCGACGAGGACCAGATCACCCGTGGCTACGACGGCGCTGGTGGTCACGGTCAGATCGGCGGTGGGGCCGCTGCCGGTGCCGTCCTGGATGTGCACCCAGTTCGTGCCCATGATGTTGGGCGTGAACTTGACGACCTGGCCGCGCACCTTCACCGGCTTACCGCTCAACATGGCGCTCTGGGCGTAGATTTCCTCGACGGTGTACCCGGCGGCGGCCTTGGCCACATCCTTGACTTCGGTCTGCTCCACCACGCTGTGGGAGCCGCTCGAGCCCATGCCCATACCCGAGCCGGTCGGAGCGCTTTGCGCGGCTTCACCCGCGGGCTGGGCGCTGTCGGAGCTCTGGATGGAACCCACGAAGTAGATGACGTCGAAGGTGCGGTCGAGGGACTTGGCATGGAACTGGGGCATGGGCATGCCCTTGTCCATGGTGATGGTCTGGCCCACGGCAATCTGGGCCTCGGGGCCGGCGGCCCAGATCTTTTCGACGCCGGTGTCAAGGTAGACGTAGGTGTAGCCACCGGAATTCATGGTCTCCAGGACCTCGCCCCGCCAGACGTTGGGATCGGCGGTCCGAGCGGGAGCCGAGGTCGTTTTGGCAGTGGCCGCGGGGGCGCTCTCGGCTGTTTCCTTCTTCTCGCCGCAGCCGGCCACCGCGATCATCAGGACAGCGGCCAACAGTGTGAAGACAAGGGCTGACTTCTTCACGGATTTTCTCCTCTTCTGGGGATAACATCGGGAGACCGGAATCCGGCCCCGGGAATCATTCAATTACCTGTCGAAAATATAACGCGGCTGATGGGAGGGCAAACAGGGATTGGAGTCCCCGTGTCATGGCTTCTCCAGCAGGCGGAACATCTCTTTCTTATAGGTTTCCACGCCCGGCTGATCGAAGGGGTTGATCCCCAGCAGTAGACCGCTGACCGCGATCGTCTTTTCGAAGAGATAAAGCAACCCGCCCACGGTCTCGGCGGTCAAAGCCTCGACTTCGAAGCTGGCGCAGGGTACCCCACCGGTCAGATGAGCCTGTTTTGTTCCCTGATAGGCCTTCCAGTTGATGTCGTCCAGGCTCCTGCCGCCCAGATAGTTGAGGCCGTCGAGATTGCCGTCGTCATCGCCGGGCACCGTCAGGTCGCCGATCGCGCTGCGCACGCACAGGAAGGTTTCCTGGAGGTTGCGTCGGCCATCCTGGATGTACTGCCCGAGGCTGTGCAGATCCGTGGTAAACACCGTTGAGGCCGGGAAGATACCCTGCCCCATTTTTCCCTCGCTCTCGCCGAAGAGCTGCTTCCACCACTCCTGCAGCATCTGCAGATCGCCGTGGAAAGTGCTCATGACCTCGGTCGTGAAGCCCTTTTCATAAAGGAGATGGCGGGCCGCCGCGTACAGGTGGGCGGGATTGGCGAGAAGATCGTCGGTCCGGCAGGCTTTGCGCATGGCGCGGGCTCCGGCGACCAGACCTCGGATATCCACGCCCGCGGTCGCCAACGGTACCAATCCCACGGGGGTGAGAACCGAAAAACGACCGCCCACATCGTCGGGAATGACGTAGGTCTCGAACCCCTCGGCCTCGGCCAGTCCGCGCAGGGCGCCCCGGCTGACGTCGGTCACGGCGGTGATGCGGCCCGCGGCCCCGGACCGGCCGTATTTCTTCTCCAGTTCGCCCCGCAACAAACGGAAGGCCACGGCGGGCTCGAGGGTGGTGCCGGATTTGGAGATCACGCACAGCCGGAAATCCCTGTCGCGGACTCTGGTCAGCACACGGTCCAGTGTGGCCGAACACAGTCCCGTACCCGCGAAAAGGATTTCAGGATGGCCAACAGCCGGTCCGCCCAGGGCTTCCAGCACCGCCCGCGCACCGAGATACGACCCGCCGATGCCGATCACCACGTAACACCCGGCATCTTCGCGGGCCCTGGCGGCGGTGGCCTCGATCGCGGTGAACTCGGCCTCGGTGACGCGTTCGGGCAGGTCCAGCCAGCCCAGGAAATCCGCGCCGGGACAGGTCCCGTTTTCCAGTTCTTTGGCAACAGCCGCCACACGGTCCGACATGGCCTCAATTTCACCGGGCTTCAGGAATCCATCCAGGCCCGAAATGTCCAGCTTGATGCCACCGGTTTCGATCATCATGTCATCCTCTGCGCAGCGGCGGACGGGCAACTTGTCAGGTAACGTTGTCTTGCGCCTCCAACCACTCCTGTTAGATTTTGAATGGGAACGCCGACAGCAGAATACATGGATCACCTGGAGAATCAAGCCCCCCGGAGTCGCCATGGCCCTGGCCACCCCCATCATCGCCTGCTCCTATGCGGAAATCGCCCTGAAGGGCCGCAACCGCAAGGTCTTCCTGCGCAAGCTGATCAACAATATCCAGATCGCTCTCAAAGGCGAACCGGTGGAATCGGTCAACCATGTGGAAAGCCGGCTCATGGTCCACCTGACGGATCCCGGGCGGGCGAAGGAAGTGACCCGAAAGCTGCGGGACGTCTTCGGTCTGCAGTGGCTGTCCCCGGTGGTGGCCGTTCCCCGTCGGGAGATCGACCCGGAGCTGCGCGAGGATCTGGAGGCCGACCGTGAACCCCGGTTGACCAGGATCTGTGAAGTGGCCATCGAACTCGCGGATGAAAACCGGGGCGACGCGGTGAACTTCAAGGTGGAAACCCGCCGCAGCCACCGCGATTTCAGCCTGACTTCGCCCGAGATCAGCCGCCTGGTGGGGGCGGCGGTGTACCGGTCCACCGGGATGCCGGCTAAAATGGTCCACCCCGATTTGATGGTGAACGTGCTGGTCCTGAAGGAGAACATACTCGTTTTCACGGGCAAGGAGTCGGCCTGGGGTGGACTGCCCTTCGGTTCGAGCGGGCGCACCATGGTTCTGCTGTCCGGGGGCATCGATTCGCCAGTGGCCGCCTGGCTGATGATGCGTCGCGGCAGCCGGCCCACTTTCGTTCACTTCTATTCGGGCCGCAACATCCACGAGGCGGATGTCGACAAGATCAAGGAACTGGTGGAGATCCTGGCGCGGTATGCCGCGGCGCCGCTGAAGCTGTTCCTGGTGCCGGCGGTGCCCTACGAGATGCGGGCCATCGGGAATATTCCCGACAGTCACGACATGGTCATGTTCCGCCGGTTCATGGTCAAGACCGCCGCCCGCCTGGCCTGGCGCAACAGCTGCCTGGGCCTGGTCACCGGCGACAGCCTGGGCCAGGTGGCCAGCCAGACCCTGCACAATCTCGGCGCCATCAGTTCGGACGTGGAGCTGCCGATCCTGCGGCCGCTGATCGGCATGGACAAGATGGAGATCACCGCCTGGTCCAAGAAGATCGGCGCCTTCGAAACGTCGATCCTGCCCTACCGGGACTGCTGTTCCATCAGGTCGCCCAAGCCCGTACTGACCGCCCGGGCCCAGGATCTTCTGTTGTTTTCTTCGAAAATGGATATGGACGACGCCGTCCGGGAGGCCGTGAACGACGCCGTGAAGATGGAAATCGGCGGCAAGTAGCCGTCAACCCGGATCAGCTGAGAACGGGCTCGGGTTTGACGTGCAGGATGTTCTTGAGATCGTCGATGGCCGCCCCCACCTTGTCGGTCACCTCGTCCTCCACGCTGGAATCGATCCCCAGCCGTTCCTCCGCCTCCTCGTTCAGGCAATAGAGCGGGCCGTCCGTGCCGATGCCCCAGCCCATCCTGATGCAGAGAATGTCCGCCACGTGAACCAGGTCCACGATGTTCCGGAACTTCTCGTCGGCCTCATCCGGATTGTGATGCCAGCGGGCGGCGGCCACCACGGTCTCCGGCAATTTCCAGTATTGGAGCAGTTCCGCCGCCGCTTCCGCGTGGTCGATACCCAGGACCCTGCGCTCGGCCTCGTTGAAGGACAGGTTCTCGGTCTGGACTAGATCCTTGATGGGTTGGTCGTCGATCTCCACGAAGGTGCCCAGCAGGATCTTGCCCATGTCGTGGAGCAGACCCGCGGTGAAGACCTCTTCGGAGTTGGGAATCTTGAGGATCCTCGCGAGCTGTTCCGCGCAGATGGCCGTGGCGATGGAGTGCTTCCACAGGCCGTCGGACTCCATATCGTAACCCTTGACCGGCTTGCGCACCAACGGAGCCACCGACATGCACAACACCATCTGGAAGATCCGGTTGGTACCCAGCCGCGAGATGGCTTCCTTCACCGTCTTGATTTTCCCCGACCAGCCGAAGTAGGCCGAGTTGGCCAGTTGCAGCAGGTTCACCGTCAGGCCGGGATCGAATTCGATGACCTTCGCCAGTTCGTCGAAACTGACGTCGGGATCACTCAGGTATTCCCTCAGCTTGACCACGACCGAAGGCATGGACGGAATGGTTCGAACCTTGGCCAGGATGTCGTTGCGGACTGTCACAATATGACCTGTTCCTTTACCGGAGTGGACGATGACCCTTACCGCGTATTATTCGTCCCACATCACCACGGCCTTGAGTTCTTCCTCGCCGAAGAATTTCTCGATTTCCAGGAGGATCACCTCCCGGTCCTCCAATTGGCCCATTCCGTTGATGAAATCGGGTTCTTCCATGCCGCCGGCCAAGGAGGGGGGGAACTGGATCTCATCGGCGGCGATGTTCAGCACCTCGCAGACCTCGTCCACCAGCAGGCCCAGGGTGACCAGGGAACCCCGGAGCGGGATCTGGGTGATGATGACGCAGTTCTTCTCGGATTCCCGACCGGCCGGCAACCCGAACAGGCTGCGAACCTCCATCACCGGAATGTCCCGGCCGCGCAGACGGATCAGGCCCCGGACATGTTCCGGCGCCAAGGGAAGCGGGGAAATGCCGGTGGCGCCGACGATTTCCTGGACCTTGAGGATTTCCAGCCCGTACTCCTCCTTATCAAGCCTGAATGAAAGGTACTTTCCGGCCTGTGCAATTGTCGCCACTGCGCATTCGGAAGCCATCGCCATCCTCCATGTTCTGATGTTCTGTTGGTTGCGGCTTTGCGGCCCTGCGACCGGCCTCCCCCGCCCCGGCAGGAAATTGGCCGCCTTCATCTTGCCATTCTGCGTTTCCGGCCGGTCCAGGATTTGAGAATCCGTCTCACCAATCCCACCGGCAATCCCGCTGCACGCCATAACCTGTTTAAATTCACCGTGTTGGAAGTTCACCGCGCGCCGGGTTCAATCTCAGAAGGAGGGGCCGGCTTCTTTCTGCAAACCTGCTGTCCTTCCCTTCTGTCCTGGTAAGGCAACCCTTGTGCCAAGCCCGTCCCCGCATCGGGAAATCCGGGTAATCCGCAGGAGCAATCCGTCCGGATCGCGACGAGGACATCCCGGATTTCCCGATGCGGGGACGGGCTTGGCGGAAGCGTTTACCCGGACCTGGACAGAAGGAGATACCGCCGACCGATGAAAACGGCCAACATCACCCAAAGAGAAGCGACAACAACGTTCACGAGAGCGAAACCGCCCGGCGCCAGGCCGAGCAGTGTGGTGCCGCCGAGCACCACCAGGGCGGCCAGAACATCGCCGGCGCGCACGAAGAACGCGTCGATGGCCTGCTTGGCCTTGAATTTCTCCGCCCGGCTGGTGGGCAGAAACAGAATGTTGCGGACGGTATTCTGCAGGGAATAGTCCGTAGAGTTTTCCGCGGTCTTGGCCCAGCGGGCCACACCCAATACGGGGAACAGGGCGATCAGGATATAGCCGCCGGCCGCCACCAGGGGCAGGATCATGAGGGCTCGATTCACGCCGATCCACCGTATGATCCGGGACACCAGGAAGAGCTGGGTCAGCAATCCCACCAGGTTCACCACCGCGAAGAACCCGGCGTAGAAATCGCCGATCGCCTGGCCCACCTGCGCCTGCCGTTCGTTCCGTGCGGTCACGAAGGTTTCGTCGCTCATGCCGGGCGTCCTGACGACCTCGGCCACCGCTTCCTCACGGGTGGTCTTGACCTTGGCCCCGAGGATGTACTCGCCGGTGGTGTTGACAAGATTCGCGAGGACCATCATCAGGGCGATCAGCATCAGGTACCGGTTCTTCAGGACCAGGGTGAACCCGCCGGGTCCGCCCATCTTTTCCTCGTCCGGTGGACGCAATTCACCAGGACTCCGGCCGGGACCTGTCTTCCGGTTGGCGGCGAAGAGGGTCAACAGCAGGCTGACGATCAACAGCGCGGCCGACAGCAACATCAATTGGTAGAGTCCGAGGGGCTGGATCAGCTTCTTGGTGATGAACCCGCCGAACACCGCGCCGGCGGACATGCCGAAGCCGATGATCGCGAACAGCCGCTTGCCCTGCTCTTCCGTGTAGTAGTCGTTGGCGAAGGACCAGAACTGGGCCACCACCATCATGTTGAAGATGCCCACCCACAGATAGAAGGGAATCCCCAGCGAGACCCCCATCCTGGCCAGCAGATAGAACCCCACCAGACAGGCGGCGAAGAACACCAGGACGGTGGCGATCAAACGCCGCACGTTCATCAGGTCGGCCAGCCGGCTGTAGAGCGGAATCACGCCAAGCAGCAGAAGCGCCTGCCCCGCCGAGGCGTAGATCTTGGCCTCGGCGCCCCACTCCGAAAGAATCAGCGCCTCCCGGACCGGCTTGATGATGTAGTACGCGGTCAGCAGCAGAAACACATTCAGGGCCATCACCAGCACCGTGCCGCCCTCGCCGCCCCGAACGGAGGCGAACAGGCAAAGGACGCGATCCAGGGCGGTCGTCCGGTCATTGTTGCCGGGGTGCGTCATGGCTTTCCTCTGCTCATCGGTCCAGGGCCACCAGGCGGCCCGAGGCATAGGCTCCGTAGAGAATGGTCGAACGGCTCCAACCGTCGCCCCGGTCGACCTGGACCTCGACGGCCAGGAACCGGTGGTCCGCATCGCCTTGGGGTACGCCCGCGGCCAATCGCCCGGCGTCGTCGAACAGCGGCACCACCGAAGCTGGAGTCTCCCGCCAGGCGGTCCAGCCGTTATCGCGGTCGGTCCCGCGGCCGCTATCCACACCGGCCAGCCTGTACCGGTACCGGGAATCCCCTGGAGCAGCATAACCCCGTTCGGCGGCCAGGTCGTGGAAATCGATTCCCTCGGCGGTCAGGGTGAAGAAATCGAGGGGCGGCACCTTGTCGAACCAGTAAGCCACGATCTTGTCGCGCCGGCCGGCAAGGGTCTCGACCAGGAAATCCACCGCGTCCGGGTTCTGGTAATGACCCTGCCCGAGGATCAGGCGCAGATCCTCGTCCGTGAAGGCCGACAGGACCTTGGCCGCCCAGTAACCGTCCCGTTCGGTGAGGTTGGCCATGGCGCTGTAGGGCAGGTCGGGTTTCCAGGCATCCGGTTCGAAGGTGGCCACGTCGAAGAGCCCCACCTCTTCCAGGCCCGCGGGCCGCTCCAGCGAGACCCAGGTGTCCTCGACCAGGCCCAAGGTCAGGGTGCGACCCATGATCGGGAACGTGTCGAAGCCGTACTCATAGCCGAACCGCTTGACCAGCGCGTCGCCGAAAGCGCCCAGGGTCGAGGCGAAATCGATCAGGTGGTGGCGGACATATCCCTCGCCCGGTTCGCCCAGATACATGTCCAGGGAGTTGTGCATCTTGGTGTCGAAGTGGTTGACCCAGGCGGCGAACACCTTCAGGGCGCGTAATTCGCGGCGGTCCTGATGGCGCACCGTGTCGTTGGGATCGTCCTGGCGCGTGTCCTGGTCGTCGAAGGGCCCCAGCGGCACTCCGTCGAGATAGCGGCTGGCCAAGGCATGGTACTCACCGTCGAAGATGGACCCGGTGGCCGCGAGAATCGAGTCCAGGTTCGCCTCGCTCATGGGCACCTTGCCCACCCGCTGCAGGCGCATCATGGCGCCCTCGCCCACCACCAGGTCCTCGCGGGAGAATTTCACCAGACGATCCACCGGCACGTTGAAGCCGATGGCGTGGAACAGCAGGTTGGTCACCACGCCGGCCCGGACGGTCATGCCCGGGTGGGACGAGGGATCAAACTTGAGCAGCCAGACATCCCCCTTGGCGTCCTTGATCCTGAAGCCGGGTGTCACGCCTGCGGTCTTGGCCCCGATGATGGTCCACGGAGCGCCGCGGTCGGGACCGGCGGCGAGTCCGCGCCCATGGGCGGGACCTTCGGTGAGTTCAGCCCTGGACAAGGGCATCAGCCCGATCCGGTTGGTGAACCAGGTCGAGTTGACCACTTCGTCCAGTGTGTTGATGTCCGCCGCCTCCTGGGCCCGGTCGCCGGTCCCCACCCAGCGGAAAAAGCGGCCGGGATGCCAGAACCGCGAGAACGGCCGACCCACGAACGAATCCACCGCGTAGGGCACCAGGCCGGGTTCACGGAATTCAGGCGCCGGAATCGGTTCACGGTCGTTTGCGAACCAGACCACCGGCTCGTCTCGCAGGGGCTTGCGCGCGGCCGCCGGCGACGGGACGCCGAGTTGGACGCCCAGAAGACCCAGCAGGGCCAACCAAAGAAGTCTGTCAGTAGACTTTGGTCGGATTCTTGCCATAGAGAATGCCTTTCGGGTCGTACTGGAACGTCTGGCTGAACTTCAGCCGGACGATCGTCTGCTCATCGCTGAGCCCGATTTCGAAACGGGCGCCGAAACCCCGGTCCGAATTGATTAAACGCAGCCCCATCCCTCCCGTGGTCCTGAGGTGGTTGAGACTGATTTCCGTGGTTTTGTCGAACACCTGACCGATGTCCGAAAAGATATAGGCGTCCACGCCCAGATCGTTGCGGCCGCGGGCCACCCAGACCGGCCAGCGGTATTCCGCCGAAAAACCCAGGGATCCCCTCCCGTAGAAACGCAGGGAGTGGAATCCGCGCAGCTCGTCCGGACGCTGGAAGGTCACCAGCCGCGTGAAGGGGATGTCCATCGGCCCCGTGTTGGAGATGCGGTTGAAGAAGCCGCGCAGAGCCAAGGTCCGGTCGGTGTGCCAGAGGGGGAAGAATTTCTCCAGATTCACGTGATAGGTCAGGTACTGCAACCGGCTGCCGTCGCTGGCCTGGAACAACGAGGCGCCCAACGACTGGAAACCTCCGCGCCGGGGCCGGCCCCGTTGGTCGGCGTTGTCGCGGTACAGGGCCAGGCGCCAGGTCCAGCCGTTGGACTCGCCGGGATATCCGTAGGGAATGTTGTCGGCATGTATCCTGCCGAGCGATTGATGGGTCTCGTAGACGGGCTCGAGGGCCTCGACCTTGGAGAAGTAGGTCCGCAACTCCAGACCGACCTTGCGCCCCACGTCCTTTTCCAGCTCGAACCCACCCCAGGTGGTGCGCCTGTGATAATAGGACAGATCGCCGAAGTATGAATCCGGCCCCAGCCCGTAATACCGGGTCAGATTCTTCTCCTCGGTACCGCCGCCGGCCTGGATGATCCAGCCTTGGCCCAGGTGGAACAGGGTGCCGCCGGACAGTTCATCGGCCTTGCGGGTGGATCGTGATCCCTGGATGAACAGCATGTTGCCCGGGCCCAGGAAGTCGGGCCGGGTGACATCGAGACCCAGGGTGAAACCTTCCACGTCTCCGATGGAAATGACGGGCATGAGGTAGGCGCCGCCCGGAATCTTGAGGCCGGGATACTCCGCGGCCGCCCCGAACAGACCCAGCTTGTCCATGCCGATGACCGCCTGGTCGACGCCCAGATACACGATCCGGAAGGGAATGCCGACGATCCAGTAGGGCACCATGACCGCAGTTTCCCAGGTCGGCCGCGAGCGGTTGGTGAAGTTGGCGGAGATGCTGTCATGCCGGGCGGGCACAGGGCCCCACAGGCTGCTCGTCAAGGCGCCCAGGGTGTCGCTCGGCGCGTGCGTGTTGCCCCAGAAGCCACCGGTGGCCGGCTGTTGATCCTCCGCCTGGTTCTGGGCCGGGGCCGAAACGGCGCCCACGAACAGCAGCATTGTCGCCAGCACCAGGACCGCGGGCGCGAGGCTCGGTCCGGTGGGTTTGCTTCCAGTCGTGTCGGGAATTTCGGCGGCCAAAAGGCGAATCCTTCAGTTCAGGCGCCGGCCCCCCTTGAACCGGCGTCGCCAATAGGAATTGTTCAGACTTTCCGTGCGCACGGGCACATGCTTGCGCGAGGCGTGCACGAACTTGCTGTGTCCCACGTAGATGCCCACGTGATCGATCCGGGAGCCGTTGAGCTTGAAGAATACAAGGTCACCCGGCTGCAGATCTTCGCGGTCCACATGGACCCCCGCGTAGGCCTGCTGGCCCGAAACCCGCGGCAGCTTCACGCCCAGGTTGTCGTAGACGTACAAGACCAGGCCACTGCAATCGAACTTGTCCGGCCCGGATGCCCCCCACTGGTATCCCTTGCCCAGCTGCTCCTTGGCCAGGGCCGCGGCCTCGAGACCCAGGCGCGATCCCGTGAGCTGTTGCTTGGCGGGCGTGCCGGGGGGCGTGGTCCTGCCTGCTTCCAGGGAAGATGTTCCCGTGGCGCCCCGGTACTCCGGTTCCGGCAGACCAACCTCAGGGACGCCGGGAGGATTGTCACGCGAATATTCCGCAGCAGACGTCGGGGATGCGGGCCCCGCCTGCGGCAGCGCTTCGGCGGCCGCATCCGTCCGCAGGACCCGCTTGGGGGAACATCCCGCCAGGGACACGCCCACCACCACCAAGGCCAGCGAACCCAGCCATGCCAATCCAATGATGTTCCTTTTTCCCGCCACGGAATCCATTCCTGTTTCGGCCGGCAGTCACCGGGTATACCCACCCATCAAGACCCGGGTGCTCAGAAATCTGGCCCCAGGACCACCCCCATGCTAGTTTAAGCGGACCATGAATGACAAGCAGACAGACAAATCAGTCGAACAACCTCGCAAATCCGGTGATAAACCCGATGAAACCGGGATTATCGAGGTCCGCATCGAAAAGCTGGTCACCGGCGGGAACGGACTGGCCCACCACGAAGGCCAAGCCGTGTTCGTGCCCCTGACCGCGCCGGGTGATCTGGTACGGGTCGCGGTGAAGGAACGCCGCAAGGGATTCGTGCGCGCAGTCACCGAGGAGATCCTGGAACCGGGGCCCGGCCGCCAGGATCCGCCCTGTCCCCACTTCGGGCAGTGCGGTGGGTGCGATCTGCAGCACATGGGACCCGAGCAGCAGCGCCGGGCCAAGGCAGACATCGTCGCCGACTGCTTCCAGCGCGTGGGCAAGATGGATGTTTCCGAACTGCTGACCGGCCCGACCGCCGCTGAGGATCTGGGCTATCGCAATCGGATCCGCGTGTTCTCCAATCCCGTCAATCATTATGGCCTGATGCGCCGCGGCACCCACGAAGTCGTTCCCCTTGATAGCTGCGCCCTGATGCCTGAACAGTTCAACCGGGACATCCTGCCCTGGCTGCGCATGCTGCCCCCGGCCGAACAGATCGTGGTCAGGATGGACGGCCGCGGCGGCTGGCTGGTTTCCATCTTCGGCCCGACCAAGCGCCTGAAGGTGATGCGGAAGGTCCTGGCCGCCCTGCCCGAGGGCGAACCGCCCGCCCCAGGTTGCGAAGGGTTGCTGTTCAACAACCTGCCCCTGTGGGGCCGCGACTATCTGATCCATGAAATCGCCGGACACAAGTTTCGCGTGGGCGCCCAGAGCTTTTTCCAGGGCAACCATGCGGTGATCGAAGAAGCGCTGGCGACCATCCGCTCTTGGCTCACCGAATTGAAGGACGAGGGCAAGCTGGGCGTGATGCTGGGTGACTTTTTCTGCGGGGTCGGTCTGTTCAGCCTGGCGCTGGCCGATCTGTTCGAAAAGGTGGTGGCCGTCGACAGCGACCAGGCCGGCTGTCGCGATGCCGAAAACAACGTTCAGCACAGCGAGGTGGCCCGGGACAAGGTGAGGGTTTACACGGGACGCCTGGCCAAGGTCCTGGCCCAGCCCGACCTCGCGCCACCCGTGATCTGGAACGCGAGCCTCTGCCTCGTCGATCCCCCGCGCGCCGGCCTGGGCAAGGACGGCGTCAAGGCCCTACTCGATCTCCGACCCCGCCATCTTCTGTACATGAGCTGCGATCCGGCCACTCTGGCCCGTGACGCCGCCGCTTTTGCGGCAGCCGGTTACCAGGCCAGGCGACTCCAGGTGCTGGACATGTTCCCCCAGACCTCCCATATCGAAACGATGCTGCTGCTGGAAAATTCAGACGGTTGATCTCCCCTCTGCTTTGGTTGTGCCTCTGAAATTGTGCTTGGGAAGGAAACAGACCGGATTTTCTGTTTCAACTTGGATATTTTCCGTCCTCCCTTCCACATACGTGGGGAATAATTATTGGCCTTCATAATTCTAAGTTATTTATTTTCAATGAGTTATTCCCGAAAAGTGCCCCCGGGGGGTGTATAGAAAGAGAGTCAGCCTTTAGCCCTGATGGT
>CBDURF010000079.1:0-14810 GCA_965369705.1 uncultured bacterium | reverse complement strand
CAACCGGATCGATCCCTCTCCTCCTACTTGAGCTCTGTTCGCAGCGTGCGGGGAGTGGTCGGGTTGCGACGGGCGCCGGTAGTCGGCAAGCCCCTACAAAAAGGGCCGGGAATGTCCTCAGGGCTTCGCCCCTGCGGATTATCCCGGCCCTTTTTGTAGGGGCCTGCCGACTACCGGCGCCCGCCGCTCCGCGCCTTCTTCTCGAACTCGGCGATCAGATCAACACCGGAACCCAGCGAAACGATCCTGAATTCCTCCACGTGCAAGGTGGGATCGTCCAAGACGTTGAGTTCCAGGTCGAAGATTCTGCACAGGTCGCGAAACTGCTCGGGACGAGCCTCCAGCAGATACAGGGCCAGCACGGGGTTGGCCTGGATCTGCAGGCGCTTCTCGCGGGTGACGATGGCGATCCGATGGACCAATCGCTCAATGCGATTGCTCATGGTTTCCATCGACAGGACCTTGCCCGTGCCTGTGCAGTAGGGGCAATCGTCCGAGAGCTGGGACAGCAACGAGGGCCGCACTCGCTGACGGCTCATCTCCACCAGGCCCAGGCCGCTGACCTGGAAGACCTTGTGGCGGGCGCGGTCACGCTTCAAGTGATGGCGCAACTCGTTGAACACCCGCTTCTTGTTGCCTTCGTTCTCCATGTCGATGAAGTCGATGACGATGATGCCCCCGAAATCACGCAAGCGTAACTGGCGCGCGACTTCGCGAGCAGCCAGCATGTTGGTCTGCAGGATGGTCTCTTCCTGATTGCGCCGGCCCGTGAAACGGCCGGTGTTGACGTCGATGGACACCAGGGCCTCGGTCGGCTCGATGATCAGATAGCCGCCCTTCTTCATCCAGACACGCTTGTCCAGGGTGCGCTTGATCTCGGGTTCGATCTCGAACTGATCGAAGATCGGCAGGTCGCCCTTGTAGTACTCTATCCGGTTCTTCAGTTCGGGGGCGAAGTTCTTCACATAGGTGCTCAGGCGGTTGTAGTCTTCCTTGTCGTCGATGACCAGGCGCGCCGTGTCTTCCTTGAAGATATCCCGGATCAGGGCCACCACCAGACCTACGTCCTCGTGCACCAGGGCGGGGGCCTCCACTTCCTTACCCTTGGCCTGGATCTGGTTCAAGAGGTCGCTGAGGTAGCGCACGTCCGCCCGCAGGGCGTCCTCGGTCACGGCCGTGGCGGCGGTGCGGATGATGAAGGCACCCTCGTCGGAACGGTGTTTCTGCAGGAGCTGCTTGAGACGCACACGCTCGCGCCGATCATCGATCTTGCGGGACACGCCGATATGGCGGCCCTTGGGCATCATGACCAGGTAGCGCCCGGGCAGGCTGATGTCCGCGGTCAGGCGCGGCCCCTTGGTGCTGATGGGTTCCTTGGTGACCTGGACGAGAATCCCGTCCCCCACCTTCAACACGGAACCGATGTCGGGGATCTGCCGGTTGCGGCGCCGGCCGCCCCGTCCGCCCAAACTGCCTTCTTCCTCTTCGCTGTCGTCGTGATCCAGGTCCGAGGCGTGCAGAAAGCCGGCCCTTTCCATGCCGATTTCGATGAAGGCGGCCTGCAGACCGGGTTTGACGGAGGCGACCTTTCCCTTGTAGACGTTGCCGACGATTCGCTTGGAGTCGGCGCCCTCGACGATGAGTTCCACCAGTTCGCCGTCTTCGAGCATGGCGATGCGGATCTCGTGAGGGGACGAGTTGATGACCATTTCTTTTTTCATAAAAAACCAGCCGGGGGCGCCGGGAAAATCAACCGATCATGTGCCGGCCCATCCAGTAGCGCAGGCTGGATTCACCTACTTCCTCGATGGGTGACAACCAGCGCCCATCGGAGTGACGACCGAAATATCCCGCGCGGGTGATGGCGCAATGGCCCGGTTCGGGCAGCGCGTCCCCCAGAAGGGCGGTCAGAAAATCGTGTACGGGCAGGGAAGCCCCGGTGTCGCTGCGCAGCAATGAAAAGCGCATAGCGGGACCCTCGCCGGCCTCGGGTGTAGTAACCGGCCCGAAGTCGCTGGCAAAAACCAGCTTGCGGGCGTCGAGTTCGATATCCCCCTTGGGACGCTTTCTGACGTAGAGCCAATGATCGCTGGCCAGAAAGGTGTCCACGGCGGCGGCGACCGTCTCCACGGTAGGACCGCCCTCAGCGCTGCCGGGCAATAGAACCCGGTAGTCCATGCGGGTGACGATCTGGTCGATGGACCGGGGGATCTGTCCGCCGACCACGGCATCCCTCAAAATCTTCAATCCCGGCGGCAGGGTCCGGTTCACTTGCTCGATCCAACCGGGCACCTGGCGTTCCAGGGCAATGTCCAAACATTCGCGCAAACCCACGACACCCACCGGCAAAGGCGGGCCGAACTTGAGCAATGGATGTGGATGATAGCCCTTGCTGTAGGCCACAGGCAAGCCCGAACGTCGCAGGGCCAGGTGGAGCTGCCGCTGAAAATCCAGATGACCCAGGAAAATCATGTCGCCGGATTTCTCGAATTCAATGCGATACCAGCACTTGGCCGCGGCCTGCTGGCGCCAAATCTGCCATTTGCGCTCTTCCTGGCCCGGTTGGGCCTCATCCTCGTTCCGGGGATCGAAATCCGGCCCTTGCCCCCGGTCAGCAACTCGCACGGGCGGAGTGGGCGGCGGCGGAGAAATCCGTTCCTGCGTCCCTTGACGACCCTTGGTGGGAATCGCAGGGCCCCGGCGGGGCTCGCGCCCCTGCAAATCCTTGAGTTTGGCGAAGATGTGGACCATGTCACCGTCACAGGAGGAACAGTCGTAACAGGCGCCCTCCAGCCGGCAGTCGGGCAGGGTCCGCACTTTGAGCGCACGGCGCCAGTCCCTCTGCAGAAAGGATTTATCCACTCCCGCGTCCACGGTGTCCCAGGGCAGGAGCACTTCGGGATCCCTGGCGGCCAGAAACGGTTCCGGATCCACCTTCGTTTCGGCCAGGGCCTGCTCCCAAAGCTCGATACGGAAGTGCTCGGACCAGCCATCGAAGCGGGCGCCCAGTTCCCAGACCCGCTCGACGACCTGCGAAACGTCGCCGTCGCCGAGCCCCAGGATCCCCTCGAGGAAGGAAGTGTGGGGCTCCCGCAGACTGACCTTCACCTTCATGCGACGCAGGGGCCGGGACAGGTAGTTGTTGCGGCGTTCGATCTCCGCGCGGGAAATCTGCCCGGCCCACTGGAAGGGGGTGTGGGCCTTGGGAACGAAGGGCGAAATGGACACGTGGATCTGGGATCCTCCTCGAGGCGCCTGGGCCACCACCTTGCCCACCAGGGCCACCAAATCGTCGAGATCCTCGTTGGTCTCCGTCGGCAGACCGATCATGAAGTACAGTTTGACGCTCTTTGCGCCTGCCCCCAACGCTTGCCGCGCGGTGGTGACGATGTCCTCTTCGGAAATGTTCTTGTTGATCACATCCCGCAAACGCTGGCTGCCGGCCTCTGGAGCAAAAGTGAAGCTGCTGGGCCTTTCCTGATTGATCCGGCTGTAGAGGCCCTCGTCCACGGAATCGACCCTCAGACTAGGCAGGGCCAGATTGGTCCGCCGGCCGGCCAGCTTGTCCTGAATGCCCGCAACCGTTTCACCCAGGCCACTGAAGTCGGAGGTCGACAGACTGAGCAGCGAAACCTCGGCGTAACCCGAATCGGCGATACCCTCGGCGGCAGCCTGGACCAGGACGGCGGCATCCCTTTCCCGCACCGGCCGGGTGATCATGCCCGCCTGGCAGAATCGGCAACCGCGCACACAACCCCGCATGACCTCCAGGGCCAGACGGTCGTGCACCGGTTCCATGATCGGAACGATCTGCCCGGGCGGCGGAAAGGTGTTGAGATTCTTGAGGACCCGCGCCCGCACCGGTTCCTTCACACCGGGCCACCACGCCCCCTCGATCTCGCGCAGACGGACCAGAATGTCCCTACGCCCCGCCCCGGCCGCCTTCATGTCCTTGACGACCGCGGCCGCATCCAGCACGGCTTCCTCACCGTCGCCCAGCAGGATCAGATCCAGGAAGGGGCTGACCACCGAGGGATTCAGCGTGCACGACCCACCGGCGATGAAGATCGGATCATCCTTTGCGCGGTCGGCGGCACGCAGGGGCGAACCGGTCAGATCGATCATCGTCAGCATGTTGGTGTAGGCCAGCTCGTAGCCCAGGGAAAACCCCACGATGTCGAACCGTCCCGCGGGCCGACGGGATTCCAGTCCGAACAGAGGCAGGCCCTCGGCGCGCATCTTTTGTTCCATGTCCGGCCACGGGGTGTAGGCCAGGTCGCAGAAGGTTCCCGGACGGTCCTGCAGCAGGCTGTAGAGAATGCGGAGGCCCTGGTGGGACATACCGATTTCATAGGCATCGGGGAAGGTCAACAGGATATTGGCGCCCGCGGGGTCGAATCCCTCGCGCACGGTGCCCAGTTCCCCGCCGATGTACCGGGCCGGGGAGGACACCAGGGGGAGCACCCTGCGGGTGAGGGTCCGGCTGAGCGCTGCCGGGTCGTCAAAGCGCGGATCCGGCCTCCATCGTCGGGAAGAACCGGACCCGGTATTCATATCAAGCAACGTATCCTCGATCTTCAGGAGTCGCCTCCGTCCGGTTCACCCATCGGCGGCAACGGTTTGACCGGAATTTCCGCACCGGCGACATGGTTATCGAACACGTCTTTGCCGGTCCCTTCGGCGAAAGAGACGGGATAATTGCCGGAAAAGCAGGCATCGCAGTACTTGCCCTCATCCCCCGCCGCCTCCAGCAGGCCGGGCAGGGAAAGGTAGGCGAGGGAATCGACCCGTAAATAGGTCGCAATTTCCTCCACTGTGTGGCTCGAAGCGATCAGTTCGTTCCTGACCGGGGTGTCGATCCCGTAGAAGCAGGGATTGGTCACCGGAGGCGAAGCGATCCGCAGATGGACCTCCTGCGCCCCGGCGCCGCGGATCAGCTTGACCAGTTTGCGCATGGTCGTGCCGCGCACGATGGAATCGTCCACCACGACGACTCTCTTGCCGTGGATAATCTCGGCCACTGGGTTGAATTTAATGCGGACGGACATGTCCCGCACCTTCTGGGCAGGGGAAATGAACGTCCGGCCGACATAATGGTTGCGGATGAGGGCCAGTTCGAACTGCAGACCGGTCGCCTGGGCGTAACCCAGGGCCGCGGTGTTGCTCGAATCGGGAACCGCGCAGACCAGGTCGGCCTCCACCGCCGCCTCCCGGCCCAGAATCTCCCCGCTGCGGCGCCGGACAGTCTCGACGTTGCGGCCGAACACCATGCTGTCGGGCCGGGAAAAATAGACATGCTCGAAGACACAGCGCTTCTCCGCCGCCTCGACGGGCAGCTTGCGGCTGACCAGTTCCCCGTCCCCCAGAATCACCATCTCCCCCGGGTCGATGTCCCTCAGATACTTGGCGCCGATGATGTCGAAGGCGCAGCTCTCGCTGGCCACCACGTAGCTGTCCCGGTATCGACCGAGGCAGAGGGGCCGGAAGCCGTGGGGATCGCGGACGGCGATGAGTTTCTCACGGGTCAGCACCACCAGGCTGTAGGCCCCCTTGATCTCCGGCAGGATATCCAGAAGGGCTCCCTCGCAGGTATCCGCCCGATTGCGGGCCAGCAGATGCTGGATGACCTCGGTATCGCTGGTGGTGGCGAAGATGGAGCCGTCGAGTTCCATCCGGTGTCTCAGTTCGTGGGCGTTGACGAGATTCCCGTTGTGGGCCAGGCTCACCGTCCCCCGGTGCGAAGCCACCTGCAGGGGCTGGGCGTTCAGGATATGGCTGGACCCGGAGGTGCTGTAGCGAACGTGCCCGATGGCGTAGTTGCCGGTCAGCGAGCGGGTCGTCTCCTCGTCGAAGACATCGGCCACCAGACCCATCTTCTTGTGGGTGACGAGCCGGTGCCCGTCGGCCACGGTGATGCCGGTGCTTTCCTGGCCACGGTGCTGCAGGGCGTGCAGAGCCAGGCTGGCCAGTTCGGCCGCGCCGCCGACGGCCGCGATGCCGACCACTCCACACTCTTCGTTCCAGTGCCTGCGTCTGTTTCCATACAGTGAACTCATGAACACTCCCGGGAGCTTGGCTCCCAACCTCAAATGTCGGTCAACGCGCTACCGCCTGCCAGGATTCCATATGAGGATTGACCAGCAGACCTTCCTTGCGATGGCTCGCCACGGCCAGATTGCGTCCCACCTCGAGCGACGTCTCGGTGTCCCCCCGGATCAACAGGCGCCAAAGAACTCCGGAAAGGACCGGGCCTTCCTGGCCTCTGGGATAGGAAACCACATCCACGGCGGAAACCCCGTCCGAGGGAAAACCCCCGAGCAGACGGTGATAGAGGTCGTCCCCCTCGCCGGCCGAAAGATCCAGGTCCGTTCCCTCGGGGCGGCCCGGCCACTCCGGAGAAAGGATGTTGCCCGCAGGCGCTCCGTCAAGCCATGACGGCCCACCATCAGCCAGCTCGAAATGCCCGTAGTGATGCTTGTTCGGATTGAAATACCGGCCGATGTCCAGAAGCCGCGCTATGGACAGGCCGACGGTCTCGCCCCGGAAGGTATGCATTTCGCACCGGAACAGTCCTGCGAGAAGATGTCCCCCCTCAAGCCGGTCCTTCATGACCAGCAGGGCGGTGGCGGCGTGCAGGTCCACGCCCTTATGGCTGGTCAACAGCGTGGTCTGCAATGTCGTCGGACTGCTCATGGCATCCTTTCCATCAGTGCTAGCACAGCTCCACGAGCCGGCGCATCAGGAAACTGCCGGGCCCGGCGGTCTCCAACAGGTTGAAGTTACCCGCCGCCGCCTGGCGCGTGCGTCCCCAGGCGTGGGAAAGATCTTCGGGAACGTGACGGAGCTGCGCCGCACGTTCCGGGTGCGGCATCATCGCCAGCACGTTGCCGCCGGTGTTGGTCAAGCCGGCCACGTGGAGCAGGGACCCGTTGGGGTTGCCCGCGGCGGCGTCTCCGCGGCCTCCCAAGGCGGTGTAGCGCAGAGCGACCAGCCCGTCCTGTTCCAGTCGGGCAAAGAATTCGGGATCCTCGTGGGTGAACCTGCCTTCGGCATGGGCGATGGGCAACGGGAAGGTCCCCTCCAACCCCTCCACGAAGGGCGTACGGGCCTGCGGGACCGCCTCCAGCCCAACCCACCTGGAGTGATAGCCCCGGCGGCCGGGAAAACGGTTCGCGGCCAGGGCAACTTCCACGGCGCCCGGTTCTATTCCAGGCACAAGTCCTGCCTCGACCAGGACCTGGCAACCATTGCAGATGCCCAGAATGGGCCTGCCCGCGGCGGCGGCCTCGAGCAGGACGCGCAACAGAGGATCTTTGGCGGCCACGGCTCCGGCCCGGACCCGGTCCTGATAGGAGAAGCCGCCGGGAATCAAGTAGCCGTCGAAGGTCTCCAGTTCGGCGGGCGAACGGGTCCAGCGGAAGATCTCGGCCTCCGCTCCGGAAGCGGCCAGGATGCGGCGGGATTCCTCTTCGCAATTGACCCCCGGCAGCTGAACCACGGCGACCCGCGGCCGAGCGTTCAAATTGACGGCAACGTTGTAGCGGGACGGATCCTGTTGGCTTCCGTCATCAATGTCTGCAGCCATGGACGGCACGGCGGCGGCGGCCTTCTCCCCACCCATCAGGCGGGGCAGAGCCGTCTGCCAAATCCGGGTCATTGCCGCCACGTCCAGATCGAAAAGAACAGTCCCGTCGGAGCCGCACACTTCGATACGGCCCGCGGCCTGCACCTGGCCCAGCGGCCACCAATCGACCCCCACGGTGTCGAGAATCTCGCCAACCTGCTCCAGGTCGGCCGCCGCAATGGTCACCAGGAATCCACCCGCCTCATTGAACAGAAATTCCCGCGTGGTGAGATGCTCCTGACCCTCGGGGACCGTGATGCGCGCGCCACGAATGGACCCTGCTTCCTGGCCCATGGCCATCTCGCTGAGGCAGATGGCCACCCCTCCGTCGCTTATGTCGTGGACCGCTGTAACAAGCTCCCCTCGAACCAGATCGATGACCCCGCGGATCTCGCAGCGGGCGGTATCGAAGTCCAGGAGGGGAACAGCCGGCCGGCCGGCCTGGAACCCGGCGTCCAGGTACAGGGAACCAGCCATTTCCGGCGTCCGTGATCCGATCATCAGGATGAGGTCACCTTCGTCCTTGAACCGCTGGCTGCGGCAGTGGGTGTAGTCCTCCACCAGGGCCACACAAGCGACGATGGGCGATGGGGCCACCGAACGGCCCGTGCTGCTCTGGTTGTAGAAACTGACGTTGCCGGAAATGACAGGCAACGGCGCGCCGGGCCTTGCGTAGCAACCGACGCCCCGGCAGGCGTCCCCCACACCCTTCACCGCTTCGGTGAACTGCCAGAAGGCCGAGGGGATTTCCGGATTGCCGAAGTTGAGGCAGTCCGTCACCGCTGCCGGTTCGCCACCGACGCAGGCGACATTGCGGCAGGCTTCAAGCACGGCGCTTGCCCCGGCGGTCCAAGGGTCGGCCAGCCCCAGCAAAGGATTGCCGTCGGCGCTGAGAGCGACGGCCCGGCGGCTGCCCGGCACCGGGGCGATCACCCCCGCATCCGCTTCCCCGGGCCGCAGGATCGTCGCGCCCTGGACCTCGGGATCATAGTGCCGGTAGATGTACTCCCGGCTCGCCACGTTCGGGTGTCCCATCAGACCCATCCACTCATCCGCGATCTTGTCCGTAGCGTCTTCAGGTAGGCGCTCATCGGGTCCGATATCGGGTCGCCGCGGCGCCTCGGCCTTCCGGTCGTAGCGGATGCCCTCGGTGATGGTTTCGATGGGCGCTTTGCAAAGGATCTGGTCCCCCCACCGCAGCACGTATTGTCGGTCGTTCGTCACCTTGCCGATGCATCGGGCGCAGGCACCCTCATACAGGGAAGGAAGCGCAAAGTCCTCATTGTAGATCTTCAGTACCTGCTCGGTCAGGCGCGCCGGCACGGCCAGGCCGTACCTTTCCTGGGTCTCGCTGCAGGCACAGACACGGGCCGGCAGATCGGCGACCTGATGAACCAACTGCACGTCGACGTCGCAGCCGAAGCCGCCGGAGTCGGCCAGTTCACTGGTCACGCAGCTCACCCCGCCGGCGCCCAGGTCCTTGAAACCGATGGTAACGCCCTCGCGCCGGGCCATGGCCAGGACCTCGCGGTTGGCCACCGACAGGATGCGTTTCAAAAAGGGATCGGGGGTCTGAACACTGCCCTTGTTCTTGGTGGCGGAATCCACGTCGAGAGTGGCCGAGGCGAAGGCGGCCCCACCCATGCCGCTCCAGTCGGTGGGTTTGCCGACCAGGATCAGGTCATAGGGTTCCTTGGCCGCTTCAGGCGGCACGGCGCTGTGGGTGATGTGGTCGTGCTCAACGATGCCCACGGCCACCACGTTCACCAGGCAGTTCTCGTTGAACGAGTGATGGAAGTAGACGTCGCCGCCCAGGTTGGGCACGCCGATGGCGTTGCCGTACTGCCAGATGCCGTCGACGACCTGGCGGGCGATGTCCACCCGGTGCGCAGCCTCTTCATCTGATCCTGATTCCTTCTCGGGCCAGCCGAAACGGAGCGGATCCAAGGTGGCGATGACCTCGCCCCCCATGCAGTACACATCCCTCACGATGCCGCCGATGCCCGTGGCAGCTCCTTCGACGGGCATGACCTGGCTGGGATGATTGTGACTTTCGTGAGCGAAGATGATGCCGTATCGTTTGCCGTCGATCTCGCCGAAATCGACGATACCGGCGTCTTCGACCGGCCCCACGACGACGTTGTGGCCGGTGGTCGGCAAGTGGGCCTTCAGATGGGGCCGGCTGCTCTTGTACGAGCAGTGTTCGCTCCACATGGTGTCGAACAGGGTCATCTCCGTCAGGGTGGGGTCGCGGCCCAGGAGTTCGGCCACACGACGCGCTTCGCTAACCGCGAGGGTCAGACCATGCTCCCTGAGGTAGGCGGCCAGGGAAACATCGTTATAACCACCCACGTCGATGGGTGAAAAGCTTTCATCGTGAAAAGCCATGGTACTCCAGGAGGGATGGGCGCATCAGCCGCGTCACGCATCAGCCGCGTCAACAGGGGTAGGAGTTTGTCGGGATACCTCGGACCGAGCCATGTGCGCTCCGCTGGTTCGATATCCAGGCGCGAGGTCGGGGTCGTAGCCGCAGCTACGGCCCCGATCCCGCCACGACGAAATCGAATCAGCGGGGTGCACAGGGCGACGAAAGAGGTATTCCGACACACCCCTAGAAGGGGTGAATTTAACAGGTGAGCCCCGGCGGGGAAAGCAGGAATAGGCCCGGCGGACCGGAAGGACAAAAAAACCGCCCCGGTGCGGAACCGGGGCGGAAAACCAAGAATCACAAAAGGGCGATTACTCCGCCGGCTTATCCGACTTCTCCGGCTTGGGATGGCATCCCGCGCACTTGGTCGGAGCAGTAGTGTCGGCGTGCTCCTTCTTATGGGCCTTGTGACAGGTGATGCAGTTGATGTGGTAAGGGTTCTTCTTCGTGCTTTTCTCGGAGCACTTGGGCGTTTCGGCCTTCTCCGGCTCGACGTGGCAGGAGGCGCAGGTATCTACGGTCATTTCCCCCGCGTTTTCAATAGTCAAACCCTCGCTGGTATGATGGCAGTCCACACAGGTGGCGAATTCGAAGTGAGCCTTGTGCGTGAACTCGACGGCGGCCTTGGTGTCCGCGCAGACGTCGATGGTGATGTTTTCGGGGAGCGCGGGGGCCTCAGTGGCCTCGGTGGCCTCGGGGGCATCGGTGGCGAAGGCGACCAGGGCGGCGAGGGCCGACAACACGATGATGGTCATCAAAAAGAGCTTCCGCATCTTGGATCCTCCTACAGGGTTCACAAAGATTACCGACCGGTGCCGGCCAGCACTGTTACCTGCGAAATTTATAACGGGATACCGGGTCAAGTCAAATCAATAGTCATGAATTTGTCATGAAATTGATACCCATTACCAGTTTTTGAGAATCAGGGTCCGCTGGAAGATCACCGGCACATTACGCAGCTGGTGGTCCAGATCGAAACAGCGGTCCAGCGTGGCGGCGTCCAGACGGGCTGTGATGTCGGCATCCTCGCCCAGGGCTTCTCGCAAAGGCACGTCCTCGTCCCAGACGCGCATCGCGCAGCGCTGGACCTGGGAATACGCGTCTTCCCGACTGACGCCGGCTTCGGTCAAGGCCAACAGCACCGGCTGACTGAAGTACATGCCCCGCACCTTTTCCATGTTGCGTTTCATGTTCTCGGGGAAGACGACCAGGCCCCGGACCAGCCATTCCATCTTGATGAGCATGTGGTGCAAGGTATGGGAAGCGTCGGGAAAGATGATGCGCTCGACCGAACTGTGGCTGATGTCCCGTTCGTGCCACAGCGCCACGTTCTCCAGGGCGGTGTGGGCGTAGCCGCGCAGCAGGCGGGCCATACCGGTCAACTTCTCCGAGACGATGGGGTTCTTCTTGTGGGGCATGGCGCTGCTGCCCTTCTGCCCCTTGCCGAAACTTTCCTCGACTTCGTGAACGTCGGTGCGCTGCAGGTTGCGGATCTCCACGGCCATCTGTTCGATGGTCGCTCCGACCAACGCGACCGCCGACAGCCAGGCCGCGTGCCGATCGCGCTGCACGACCTGGGTGCTGGCCTCGGCGACCTTCAGGCCAAGGCGCTTCATCGTCTCGGTTTCCACGGCCGGATCGAGGTGGGCGATCGTGCCCACGGCCCCGGAAATCTTTCCGTAACCGATCTCCGCCTGGGCGGCGTCCAGGCGAATCAGGCCCCGCCTCAGCGCGGACCAGTAGACCATCAGTTTCAGACCGAAGGTGGTAGGTTCGGCATGGATGCCGTGGCTGCGGCCGATCATGACCGTATCCTGGTGTTCCAGCGCCTTGGCCTCCACGGTGTCGAGCAGTTTGGTCAGGGAGGCCCGCAGCACCGCCCCCGCTTCGGTGATCTGCAGGGCGAGGGCCGTGTCCAACAGGTCGCTGCTGGTCATGCCCTGGTGCACGAACCGGCTTGCCGGACCGATGTACTCGGCCATGTTGGTCAAGAAAGCGATCACGTCGTGCTGGACCGTGTTTTCGATCTCGAGAACCCGCGCGGTATCGAAATCGCCCTTCGCGCGGATCTCCTCGGCCGCCTCGGTGGGAATCTCGCCACGGTCGGCACGGACCTCACAGACGACGGTTTCGACTTCCCGCCAAATGCGGAAGCGGTTCTCATCGGACCAGATGGCCGTCATTTCGGGGCTGGCGT
Source organism: uncultured bacterium (assembly GCA_965369705.1). Classification (GTDB taxonomy): domain Bacteria; phylum Krumholzibacteriota; class Krumholzibacteriia; order LZORAL124-64-63; family LZORAL124-64-63; genus JAGLCY01. The sequence goes on along the minus strand of CBDURF010000079.1, from coordinate 2,561 downwards.
AGCGGGAAATCATGGGATCATTCCTTCACGGAAAGGGAATCGGCACGAAGGGCGGTCGAAGGCCCGGACCACCACAAGCTAACCGCCGGTGCGCCGGGCGGTCAAGAAGCGGACGATTTTACCCTGCGCCGAACCCTGCGAGGGCCTATCTTGGGCCTGCCCAGCGCCATCCCGGGCTGGATGATTACCCTTTCGCGAGGAAACCGCGCCGATGATCGACCGCCAGGAACTGGATCGCCGAGGACTCCTGCACCTGCTGGTGGTCTATCTGGTATGGGGCAGCACCTACCTGGCCATCCGCGTGGCCGTACGCGAGGGCGCCGGATTCCCCCCCTTCATGATGGCCTTCATGCGGGTGCTGGTCGCGTCGGCCATCCTGATGATCTGGGCCGGGATCAAGAAGGACCGGATCCGCCTGAATCGGAACGAATTCATTCTCCTGTTCGGCAGCGGGATCCTGCTCTGGGTCGGCGGCAACGGGCTGGTCACCTGGGCGGAAATGCGGGCTTCTTCCGGACTGGCTGCCCTGCTGGTGGCGGCCATGCCGATCTGGGCCGAACTGATCACGACGGTCGTCGACCGGCGTCTGCCCTCGCCCAGGATGATCGGCTCCATCCTTCTGGGTTTTTCGGGGGTGGCCGTGCTTTCCTGGCCCGTCCTGCGGGACGGCAACACCGCCGACGTGATGGGTGTCGTCGCCCTGCTGCTGGCACCCCTGTTCTGGGCCATCGGGTCGATCTGGTTCCAACGCCGCAAGCCCGACCTGACGGTGCGGGTCGTGTCCGGTTGGCAGATGATCTTCGGCGGGATCGGTTTCCTGGCGGTCATCCTTGCGCGGGGCGAAGGTTTGCCCCATCCCACCACGGAGGCCTGGCTGGCCTGGGGCTACCTGGTCATTTTCGGTTCGGTGTTCGCCTTCACCAGCTACATGGCCACCCTGCGACTGCTGCCCTACCAGATCGTGATGACCTACGCCTACGTAAACCCCGTGATCGCGGTCTTCCTGGGATGGCTGATCATCTCCGAGGAAGTGACCGGGTGGACCCTGGCCGGCGCCGCCCTGGTCATCGCCGGCGTGGCGGGCATCTTCAACAACCGGTCCTGACCGGCCGGATCAAAGGGTCAGTTTCATCAACCCCGCCATACCGCGGGTGAACCCGCTTGGCGGAGGCAGCAGCACGTCCAGTTCCTCAGTGGTTTCGAGCCATTCGCAAAGTCTGGGCAACAGCAGGAAATCCATGAACCCGAACAGACTTTGCCAGCCGCCGAGCAGAACCATGACTTCGCCGTCCATGACCATGCTGCGGTAGTCCATGTTGGTGCTGCCAACCGAGAAGTAGTAGATGAGCTCATCCCGTTCCGCAGGGGTGAGATCATCCAGCAGACCATGTATGAGTTCCACCCAGCCAGCCTGGAGATCTTTGGGGACATCCTGCACGTCCGGGGCACTGCCTGAGGTCTCGGTCGGAGCCACCTGCATGGCCAGGTATTCGATGTGGGCACGCAGGATGCCGGCCAGCTCCGGGCGTACCATCAGTTTATTCCACGCGGTGCCCGAGGCGAAGAAGTTCGCCTTCAGATGGATCTTGGGCTTCGCCTCGGCGACATCGCCCGACAGGTAATGGACAGAGTAGCCGAGAGAATCCAGCAGCGCCTCGACGTTTTTGAGTTCGGCGTTGGCCCTGGGGTTCTCGGGATAGATTTTCCGCAACCAGGTCGGTCGCGCCTCGTCGGCCTGCTTGAACCGGCCGGCGATATCCCCCACTCCCTGCTGCGGCGCGTAGAGTCCGACCTTCAACAGACCCCCTGATTCCGTCAGGATGTCATCCATTTCATTGGAGAAAACGATCAAACGCCCCATCAAGCCGTGGGCCCGCGCCAGTGTCGGAGCGGCTCCGCTGGGCGCGGAATCCTTCGTCGGCGCGATAACCAGCACCTTGCAGCCCCGCTGGGCGCTGCCCGCCAGCAGCGAGGCGTAGATGTAACTCTGCCACAGGGAGTCGGGCACCTTGAGAACCGAACCCGGGGGCATCAAGCTGTAGAGCACCGCCTTGGCGGCGTTGACGGGCTTTTCGTGGAACCCCGTTTCGTTGTGCAACTGCATCACCGAACCGCGATGGGTCAGCCAATCCGGATTCCGGGCCTGGTGTTCCGCGGCAAGCATCTGGCCGTAATCGACGGGTTTGGAAATTTTTCGCAGGGGATAGGGCATTTCCTCGGGTTCGTAACCCTGGGCCATCAAAAGGCCCCGGGCAGCGTCCTTGACCGCAAGGGCGCCGGGACCCTGGATCATGATGGCCCGGTCTTCCCAGTTGGGCCCAATGTAGTGTTCGCCGATGCCCATCCCCGTGAACATGGCCATACCGCGGAAAGGATCCTCCTCGGAAACATCGTAAAAAGCGACCTTGCGGTGGTCGCGCATCATGTTGTCGGGAATGGGCAGGATGCCCACGCTGTGCCAGCTGAAGAACGACGGGTCCGCCGGATTGGTGATGTTGACGTGTACCTTGATCAGGTTCTTCAGCCACTTTTCCCCGTACTGGCTTTCAGCCACCTGCAAC
>CBDURF010000078.1:0-14831 GCA_965369705.1 uncultured bacterium | reverse complement strand
TGAAGCGAGGCATGGACTTTGGCGGCGGGTTGATCGGAAATGTAGGAAATAGCAGGCATGATGATCCTCCTGATTGGGTTTTCGGGAGGTGCATTCAATATACGAACAAAAGACGAAAATAGCAAGAAATAATCGAGATAAATCTTATTATTTACAATTACTTGAAAATAATCAACGAAAACGATATTAAAGATTCAACTTAAGCGCAGCAAGGCGATCCGAGCGCCCTAGATCCCCTCGAAAAGCTCCCCCCGGAACCTTCGGACAACGACCAGCCCCCATTCCATCGCACTCACTTCCCAAGTCCCCACCGGAGCTATCCTGTTCACGGGTTTTTTCGCTTCTTGCACATCAAGACCCACCCGTTATCATGGTGCCCGGCCAAAAAGTGATAGCGAGGACACGTGAACGATGCTCAAGAACCCAGACAGACCCGGCGGCTTCCGCTCGCGGCGACATCCACCCTGTGGATGGTAATGCTGCTGCTGGGATCACTCTGCTTGGCGCCCGATGAAGCCTGCTGCACCCCGGTGAAGATCACCGTCAGCATCCTTCCTCAGGCGTGGTTCGTCGAACAGATCGGAGGGGACCTGGTCGAGGTTTCAGTGCTGGTGGGTCCGGGGCACTCCCCGGCCACCTACGAACCGACGCCCCGGCAGATGGCCGTCCTGGAGCATGCCGATCTCTTCCTGGCCGCCGGGGTTCCCTTCGAGCAGGGCCTGGTGCCCCGCGTCCAGGCGCTGCCCAGCGCTCCGGTGATCGCGGGCCCCCGGCTCGGCCACCATGGGCATCTCCACGATATCGATCCTCACACCTGGCTGGATCCCGCCCAGGCCATGACCATTGCCGACACTGTCAGCTTTCGGTTGCAAACCCTCCTGCCGGCAGAGGCAAGGACCATTGAAAATAGCTGCCGCGCCCTGAAAGAGCGCTTGGCCGGTATCGACAAACAGGCCCAGGACATCCTGGCCCCCTACCGGGGCCGCGCATTCTTCGTGTTCCACCCCGCCTTCGGCCATTTCGCCGCCGCCTACGGATTGGTTCAGGTGTCGGTGGAGACGGGTGGCCACGAGCCGGGACCACGTCACCTGGCCGATATCATCGAGCGCGCCTGGGCCCTGGGCGCGCAATCGGTCATCGTCCAACCGCAGTTTTCCCGCAAGTCCGCCGAAACGGTGGCGGCTGCCATCGGGGCGGAAATCGTGATCCTGGATCCCCTGGCGGCCGACTACGAGACCAACCTCCTGCACCTGGCCCGGACCCTGGCCGACCGGTTCGCCGCGGAAGACTTCACCGAATCCCAAAAGGACGGTTCATGATGGACGCCATCGTCTGCCGAAATCTCCTGTTCGGCTACGACGGCAAACCTGTCCTGTGGAACGTGAACATCACCATTCCCGAGGGGGATTTCGTCTGCGTGGTGGGCCCCAACGGCAGCGGCAAGACGACCCTCCTGAAGATCGCCCTGGGCCTTCTGAAACCGACCGCCGGAACCATCGAAGTCTTCGGACAACCGCCGGACCGCTCCCAGGGCCGGATCGGCTACGTTCCCCAGCATCCCAGTTTGGATCCCCTGTTTCCGGTCAGCGCCATGGACGTGGTCTTGATGGGGCGCCTGGGTCGGGCCCGAGCCTTCGGCGCCTGGGGTTCCCATGACCGCGAGCAGGCACGCCTAGCGCTCGAAGAAGTCGGTGTGGTGGATCTGGCCGGCCGCCACTTCGCCTCGCTGAGCGGGGGCCAGAAGCAGCGTGTCCTGATCGCCCGGGCCCTGGCGGGCGACCCCGACCTGCTCCTGCTCGACGAACCCACCGCGGGTCTGGACGCCCACATCGAGGAAGGATTCTACCGGCTCCTCCAGGAACTCAACCAACGCATGACCATCATGTTGGTCTCCCACGACCTCGGTTTCGTTTCGGGTTTCGTGCGCACGGTTGTCTGTGTCGGCCAGGAGGTTGTGGTCCACCCCACCAGCGAGATCACAGGGCAGGTCATCGCCGACCTCTACGGCAGCGACATGCGCCTGGTGCGGCATGATCACCGGTGCAGCCATGATGGACAAGACCTGGACGGTCACGAATCATGATCTTCTGGGACGCCCTGACCACCCACGCTTTCCTGCAGTACGCCCTGCTGGCCGGCCTTTTGGTGAGCATCCCCTGCGGCGTGGTCGGCAGTTTCGTGGTCATCCGCCGCATCAGCTACATCGCCGGCGGCATCGCCCATTCGGTGCTGGCGGGACTGGGCATCGTCCATTACCTGCAGGTCGTGCACGGGATGGAGGGCCTGTCTCCCCTTGGCGGAGCCGTCATCGCGGCCCTCGTGGCGGCCCTGGTCATCGGGTGGGTCAGCCTGCATCTGAAGCAGCGGGAAGACACGGTCATCGGCGCGGTCTGGGCCATGGGGATGGCCACGGGGATCCTGTTCATCAGCATGACGCCCGGCTACACGACCGACCTGATGAGCTACCTCTTCGGCAACATCCTGATGGTCACCAGCCGGGACCTGTGGCTGATCGCGGCCCTGGACGTGATCGTCCTGGTGACGGTCGCCCTGTTCCACAAGCAGTTGCTCGCAGTTTGTTTCGACGGGGAGTTCGCGGGCCTGCGCGGGGTCCACGTGCAGCGCTTCTATTTCCTGCTGCTGGCCCTGACGGCCCTGACGGTGGTCCTGCTGGTCTCGGTGGTAGGCATCATCCTGGTCATCGCCCTGCTGACCTTGCCCTCGGCCATGGCCAACCTCTTCGCCCGGCGCCTGTGGCAGATGATGCTGCTGGCGACGGTGACCTGCGCGGTCTTGACCACCGGCGGCCTGGCCCTCAGCTACGGGCCCGACCTGCCCGCAGGGGCCGTGACCATTCTGCTGACCGGGGCGGCGTACTTTTTGGTGGCGGTGCTCAGACGGCGGTGAGCTCCTTACGATTCCCACCTCCTCCACCAATCTTCTTCCTGTCGTTCCTTGAATGGCGGGTGTCACTTCGGGGGGTGGGGGGCGGGTGTGGGGGCGCAGCGCAGGGGGCGGCGCCCCGGCGCCCAGCGGGGGGGGCGCCCCCCCCCCCCACCCACCACACGGTTTTCCTGTGTTGCCTTCGTCGGGGGGGGGCCGTTGGGTGGTTTGCCCACCGCGGCCCCCCCCGACCGAAGTGCCGAGGCACGCGAAGCCACGGATGGCGAAGCGCGCCGTCCCGTAATTCAAGGAATGACAGGAAGAAGATTGGTGGAGGCGGCGGGAATCGAACCCGCGTCCGTAACCGGTACTCCGTAAACGTCTACATGCTTAGTGATCTGTTATTTAACCTGAAGGGAGGCCAGATCACACTCCGCCCACCAGGCTAGACTCACTTAAATTTCGCCCCAAGGCCAGAGTCCTGCCTTGAAACTAGACACCGAAAACGGCGCCCCATGAGATCAGTTCGGTGACCCCCCGATCCCGGGACGGGTTGCCTTTATTTAGGCAGCCAGTGCGAAATTGTTTTCGTCACTTAGTGGTTTTCCACCGTTTAACGAGTTCCATGGAATCTCGGCATGCAGTTCACGGTCCCCCGACCACGTCGAAGCCAGGTCGCCCCCATCAGGATATCCAGCGGGGAGTTCGGGACCGAACTCAAGCATTAATATAGCACACCCCCGGTGACGTGGAAAGGGACCCGGTCCCGGAATCCGCAGACGCCCATGGGGTAAATTTTCACTGGCGGCCGGTTCAAAAAGCAAAAAGAAGATCAGTTGGCCAGGTCCTTCTCGATCCAGCCGATGACCCGCTTGATGGCCTGCAGGTAGTTGATGTTCTCCACGCCGACCAGACCGACATCCTCCATCGTCTTCTTGATGTCTTCGATCTCCGTGGATTCCGAATTGATGGAAACGACCGCGGCGCCGTTGATCAGGACATTGGCCACTTCGCAGATTGTGTTGTTGACCATGAAACCGAAACGCTGCTTGTGGACCTTGACCGCCTGCAGATCGGGATGGGCGCGGATCATGTCCAGGAACTCGTCGAGGGTGTAGGCGTCCTGGGAGAATTCGGGCGCTGCGACCTGGAAGGCCGGAAACACGTCATTACTCAGTGTGGTCGCCGCGATAGGGAATTCGCCCTTCATCAGCGGGTTCCACTGCTCGAGGCCGTCGACTTCCGTGACGAAGGTCTTGATGTCCATCTTGCCGTCGCGGATCATCATGTTGTTGATGTCGTTGGCGCGGGACAGGATGTAGATCTCGGCGGATTCACGTTCCCGGACCTTTTCAGGAACAGGCATCGAAAGTCGCGCCATCAGGTGCGCGGCCTCGTCGAAATCCTGCCCGAAGGTGCGGAATTCGAAACGGGGTTTGGGAATTTCCCCGTTCTTGAGTTCTTCCTTGGCCATGATCTTCTCTCTCTTTCCAATGCGAAGCTCCACGACCGGAGCGCTTGATTATTCATTCACCCGGAAAGAGATCAAAACGGCCCCGCAGTCGGGTCGGAAGAAGTCGAGGCCACCTTGAACAGCCTTTCGAGGTACTCCAACTTCTGTTTCAATTCCTCATTGGCTTGTTTGTTGACGGTCGCTTTGGGTTTCATGCGCCACTCGGGGGAGGCTTCGGCCAGGGCCTGGTGGAACCGCCAGGCGTGGGCGAACCGGCGACCGGTCAATGACCGCACAGCGTCCATCTGTCCGGTCGTCAGCCAGTGCGTGTCCACATCGTTGGCGATGACCGCTTGGTCCACTTCCCATCGACCCAACCGGGCCAGATCCAGCACCAGGGAAGCCTGTTTATCATCCAGGCCGGCTGTCTTTACCAGATCGTTCTTGAATTTCAGGGAGTTGGTGAACAACTCGTCACCCAACTCATCCAGGCCTTCGGCACCCACGCCGCGCCGCACCAATTCCGAGCGGGTGGCACCGTCGATCCGGTATTCCACCACCCGGCTGACCTGCTGGTCGAACACGTTGTCCACGAAGAAAAGCAGAAAGAAAGCCAGAACACCGGCGACCACGGGCGTGGCCAACCAGCCGAGGGAGATTCCACCCAGCACGTTGTACCGGATGGGCGAACCCTTGAAAAGGCTGATGCCGAGGATGGCGCCGACCACCGCCTGGCTGCTGCTGACGGGCACCAGGGGAATCGTGGGCAAGCCGTGGCTGGCCAGGAAATGCTCGAGTCCCTGGGAGGCGAAAAGGAACAGGGTGATGGACTGGGCCAGGACGATCACCAGGGCGGGCACCGGCGAGATGTTCACCAGACCGCCGCCCACGGTGCCCATCACTCTTTCGGAATAGGTGAACACCCCCACGCTGATGGCCACCGCGCCCAGAAAGAAGAGTTGCTGGGTTCCCGTCAGCCAGAACAGACCGAACACCGAGAGATCGTTGAAGGGGTTATCCGGCATGAACACCCCCATCACGTTGGCGATGTTGTTGGCCCCCAGGCTGTAGGAACCAAAGGCGCCGACCGCCAGCAAGCTCCAGCGGGTGCCGGCGTCCAATCTCAGCAGGTGGGGTTTGGTAAAATTGATCATCCAACGAACCAGGATGAAAAGGCCCACCGCTATCAGTGCGCTGATCAGCGGACAGGCCACCCAGGTGAGCATGATCTTGGTCAGCGAACCAGTGTCCGTCACCGAGGAGCTGTAGAAGTTCCAGCCGATGATCGCCCCGACGATGGCCTGGCTGGTGGATACCGGAATCTTGAGACGCGTCATCCAGAAGGTGGCCAGGGCCGCGGCCAGGGCCACGGTGAAGGAACCCGCCAGAGCGTTGACAGCGCCGAGGCGTCCCAGGGTGTGGGCGGCGCCGGCGCCGCTGATGGTGGCGCCCAAGATGATGAAGATGGAGCAGACGATCGCCGCGGCCCTGAAACTGATCATACGCGTGCCGACCGCCGTGCCGAACACGTTGGCTGCATCGTTGGCGCCCAGGGACCAACCCAGGAACAATCCGCTCGACAGGAAAAACAGGATCTCCACCGTGAACGCCTCAGATCGTCCGTTTGATAGCGTAAATGGCCAAACGGTCAGCAACATCCTCGGCCATGTCGGATACCTTTTCGACGTTCAGCGCGAAATACCGCAGATGAATCTTGTGGGCAAGTTCCAGATCGCTGGCGAAGACACTGCGCTTCAGACGGTCGCTGATCCCGTCGGCCTCCTTTTCGAAGTGATGGACCTTGTAGAGGTTGTCCTTGACCGACTTGACGTCCTTGAAGAACGCGCGCGCCGAGACGATGACCGCCTCCACCGCCGCGCAGCCCGCCTCGGCCAGCTTGCGGTAACCGTCATGGAACTCCTCCGGCACGGAGGGCTGCTCGACCGAGAACTGGTACAGGCAGGTTTTTGCCGTATCGATGATGTTGTCGCTGTTTTCCAGAAGCCCCAGAACGTCCCCTCGATGTTCGGGAATCAAGGAATGGCTGTAGAGGTGGGCCTCGACATCCTTGCTCAGCTTATCAGCCTGGGCCTCCAGTTTGTCGATGCTCGCGATCGCGTTCTCGAAATCGGCGGTGTCACCCGCCAGATAAGCGCGCACACCGGCCCGGTAGACTAGACCGCCTTTGGCGACCGTGTCGAAAAAGTCGTCGATTTTCGTTTCGATGCTACGGCTGGATTTGAAGAGTGACATGACAACTCCGTTTCCATTGATTTCGACACGCGGCCTTCTATTAATAAGAATTCCGGATCCTACACGACCGCTACCAGGTCGTGAATGGGTTTGCGATGAGATTCGAATTGAAATAGCGGGGATCGCCGGTCACTTCATCGCCGATCCACTCCGGCTTGTCGATCGACTGGTCTTCGGACTCGAGTTCGCACTCGGCAACCACCAGGCCGTCGTTCACACCGTGGAATTCATCCACTTCCCAGATCAGCCCGCCGTACGGAATCTTGTAGCGGGTCTTTTCGATGAGTGGTTGCTCGCACAGGTCCAGAAGCTGGTTGCAGTCGTCCAGGGGAATGTCGTATTCGAATTCCAGCCGGGTAGCGCCGACGGTGATGCCCTTTATGGTCAGGACCGCCCTGGAACCCATGGTGCGAACGCGGACAGCGCGTTCCTTCTGGGAATTCAAATAACCCTGGCGATACAGGACACCTTCTCCCATTTCCTTCCAGGCCCCACCCTTTACCAGATATTTCCGTTCGATTTCCTTGCCCATCCTGACACTCCTTCGTAGGAGGTTCGCCTGAAAAAAACAATGGTCATGCCCGTCCAGCCGCTACTTCCCGGACACCAGCAGTTTCATGTATTCCCCCACGTCGGCGATCTTATCAAAACCCCAGGTCGCTTCGATGATCTCGTCCTGACGCGCGGTGTCGATCACGGCCTCGCTGTTCGCCCGGAACTTGGCGATCAGCTCTTCGTCGCTCAGCGGATTCTGCGGACTCCCCTTGGCATGGTCCACCGTCTCGACGAACTCGCGCCCATCGTTGGTCTTGATCGTCGCGATGGCCCGCTTGACCCCGGGAAACAACCCGTCGATCTCATCGTTGGCCACGACCTTGATTTTGCCCAGCAGCATGCGGATCCGCGGATCGAACAGTTTTTCCTGCTCGAAGCTGTTGGGATAGACACCGCCATCGGCGGCCACGGCAGCCAGGCAGTAGGGCAGACTGTGATCGGCCGTTTCCTTGGTCTGCGGGTCGTACTTGCTGGGGTCGCTCAGGATGTCCGCCCCGCGCGCGGTGGTCTGGATATGGATCGAAGCCAGGTCCTCGGCCACCAGTCCGTTTTTCTGCATGATGTTCAGCACGGCTGACATCGGCTGATGGGTCAGCGCCTCGGTCGGGAAGGCCTTGTAGCCGCAGTCGGTGATGATGAACTTCTCACCCAGACCGTCCAGCAGGATTTCGGGCTTGAGCTCCACATTGTGGATCACGTGCTGGAAGCCTTCCTTGCCTTCGATGACCTCGACGGGACCGCCGTAACCTTCGGCCGCCATCTGCGCGGCCAGGACGCCGCCCTGCGTGGCCAACGGATCAGCAGTGTTCTTCATGTTTGTCAGATGCCCGGCCACCACGCCGCCGAGGGTAAAATGGCTGCTGCCGCTGATGCCGGCCGCGGCGACCATCTGATCATGATCCAGACCGTAGATGCGGCCGGCGACGAACGGGCTCACGAACTGGGTCAACGTCGCGTGGTGCCATCCGACTTCACGCACGCCCGGGAAGCAGGCCAGACACCAGCGCAGTTCAAGTTCGTAGGCGATCATGATGGCCGTCAGCGTTTCGCGGCCGTCCTTTTTCAAAGCCTCCGCAGGCGATACGGCACCAAAGATGATATCCGAAGGATGGCTGGGATCCTGCTCCCAGAAGATGTCGTTGTAGTCGAAAGCCCGGACCAGCAGGCTGTTCATCAGGGCGGCGTTGGAGGCGTTGGTCCGCGCGCCGTTACCGATCAGGGTCGCCTCCGGAGTGCCTCCCAACTTGTCGATGAAACGGTACATAGCCGCCATGTCATCGTTGGGGACCGCAGCCAGTGCGCAACCCACGCTGTCCAGCAGAAAGCGCTTGGCCTCCTTGACCGACACGGCGGGAATATCCTCGAAGCGCAGATTGATGGCGAAGTCGGCCATTTTGCGGGTGATGCTGCTCATCGTTTCCTCCTGCCGGACAAATGCCCGGTCAAGTTTCCAGGGTTCTTCTCAATCGGTGACGGTCTTGAAAACGGCGCTGAAATCCTCGTCCCCCAGGCCCTCGGTCAGCGCCCGGGTGAAGGCCTGGTTGGCGGCCGCGGCCGAGGGCAGGGACTGGCACAGAATATCGCCCAGATCCGCAGCCAGACGCAAATCCTTTTGCATGTGTTTCAAGGGAAAGGCAGGGCCGAAATCCCCCTTGGCGATCAGGGCTCCCTTCCCGGCGAACATGGGGTTGGCCAGTGCGCCCGAGGCCAGGACATCCAGAATGTCCTCGCTGTCCAAGCCTCCCTTGATTCCGAGAGCCAGACCTTCGCAGAAGGATGTCATCATGCCCCCCATGATCATGTTGACCACCAACTTCAGGCGCGCCCCGTTTCCGACTTCTCCCAGAAAAAGGCGCTTCTTGCCCATGATGTCCAACAGGGGTGCAATTTCCCCGTACAGTCCCTCGTCGCCTGCGGCCAGGATAATCAAGGTGCCGTCCTCGGCCGGCTTCTTGGTGCCGGAGACCGGGGCCTCGAGAAAGCGGCCTCCGGCCGCGGTGACGGCGTCGGAAATCCGCTGGCTCGTAGCCTCGTCCACGGTGGACATGTCCACGTATCCCTTGCCGGGACCGATACCTTGAAGGACTCCCTCCGGCTGGAACACCACCGCGGCGGCCGCCGCCGGATCGGCCAGCATCGCGAACGTGATGTCCGCCCCAGCCACCACATCTTGCGCGGTGGCCGCCCGGCCCGCGCCCAACGCCACCAGGGGATCGCACTTCTCAGCGGTGCGGTTCCAGACGGTGACCTCATGCCCGGCCCTGATCAGGTTGGCTGCCATGGGTCCACCCATGATTCCAAGACCGAGAAAACCGAATTGAGGCATCGTTCTTCCCTTCCTGCGTAGACAAGCGGGACGGCCCAAGACCGCCCCGCTTCGGTGCGGGCCGAACCCGCAATCGCTCGCTGTTACCTAGACGACGCCCTGGTCCAGCATCGTGTCGGCGACCTTCAGGAAGCCGGCGATGTTGGCGCCGTTGACGTAGTTGCCCGGAGTGCCGAATTCTTCCGCAGCCGCCGCGCTGGCGTTGTGGATGTCCTTCATGATCCGCAGCAGCTTCTGGTCGACCTCTTCGCGGGTCCAGCTGTAGCGCAGGCTGTTCTGGCTCATTTCGAGACCGGAAACAGCCACGCCGCCGGCGTTGGCTGCCTTGCCGGGACCGTAGAGGATCTTGGCGTCGATGAACTGATTCACGCCTTCGGGGATCGTCGGCATGTTGGCGCCCTCGCTGACGACGTACACGCCGTTGCTCAGCAGGTTCTTGGCGTCTTTCGCGTTGATCTCGTTCTGCGTGGCGCTCGGGAAGGCGCAGTCGGCCTTGTGGTTCCACAGTGGGTTATAATCGAGTTCAGGATCCACCGCGGTGTAGACGGCGCTGCTGAACTTGTCGGCGTATTCCTTGATGCGGCCGCGCTTGACGTTCTTCAGTTCCATGATGAAGGCCAGCTTCTCACGGTCGATGCCGGCCTCGTCGTAGATGTAGCCGCCGCTGTCCGAGGCAGTGACGGGCTTGGCGCCCAGGTCGAGCAGCTTCTCGGCGGCGTACTGGAATACGTTGCCGGAGCCCGAGACCAGGGCGGTCTTGCCCTCGAGGGTCTCATTGCGGGTCTCGAGCATGTTGGCGGCGAAGTACACCGCGCCGTAGCCCGTGGCCTCGGGACGAATCAGGGAGCCGCCCCAGTTCAGGCCCTTGCCGGTCAGGATGCCGGTGAACTCGTTGCGCAGTTTCTTGTACTGGCCGAACAGGAAGCCGATCTCACGGCCGCCCACGCCGATGTCGCCGGCGGGTACGTCGGTGTTCGGACCGATGTGGCGGAACAGTTCGCTCATGAAGGCCTGGCAGAAACGCATCACTTCGAGGTCGCTCTTGCCCTTGGGGTCGAAGTCCGACCCGCCCTAGCCGCCCCCCATGGGACGCGTGGTCAGGCTGATCTTACAGACCTGCTCGAAGGCCAGGAACTTCAGGATGCCCAGGTTCACGCTGGGGTGGAAACGCAGGCCGCCCTTGTAGGGACCGATGGCGCTGTTCATCTCGATGCGGAAGCCCTTGTTGACCTGGACTTCACCGCTGTCGTCAACCCAGGGAACCCGGAAGAGAATGACGCGCTCAGGCTCGACGCTCCGCTCGAGGATCTTGGCCTTGCGGTATTCCGGACGCTTGTCCAGGACCGGCCAGATGGACTCGACGACTTCTTCGACCGCCTGGTGGAACTCCACTTCCGCGGTGTTCTTGGCGATGACGCTTTCCATGAAGGCAGCAACGTTCTGAGCCATTTCGGTTCTCCTTGTTGACTGAACTTTATGTAGCTTCCGGCCCCGGGGACCGGAACCCATTTGCCCGAAAAACATGGAAATCCGCCGCAGGCCGCGCAAGGAAATTCATACCGGTCTGGACGATTTGTTGAGCGATTAACAGATACCCATATGGTATGGTCGTGCAAGCTGTTGCGGATATTCGGATTGGCTCGAAAACCGGCCGCACGGGCGCCGACCCACCCCACGCATGACAATGGTTTTCAACTGATTCCCGCCCCGCCCGGAAGCTCCCGGATCAGGAGGCCGGGGCCTCGGCGGCCAGGAACGACTTTTCCGCCCAGCGCCAAGTGACAAGCAAAAGGAGCAACATCCCCAGCCAGGCCGCCCCGTGTCCCACTGGACCGAGTTCACCCAGTTCGCGGATGCGCCCCAGCCAGAACCCGTAGACCACCCACTCCTTGGTCCAGCCCAGCATTAATAATACGTAACCGCCGATGTGGCAGACCATGAGCCCGCCCATCACGAACCAGAAGACGATTCGGGATTTCCTGATTGTCACCCCCGGTTTGAACACCTTGAAAAACAGGGCCAGAACCACCATCAGCAGGACGAGTTCTCCCCCCACGAGCAGCGGAAAGACCGGGCCGGAACTGCTGGTGCGGGCACTGGGAAAATCGGCGGCGAGGGTCAGACCCGGTTCCCGAACCGTCACCCGGCCGTGGAGATCGGTTTCCAGATACCGGACGGATATTTCATGAGGATCGAGTTCCAGGCCATAGACCGCGGCCGCCGCCCGACTGATCTGCCAGGCCACGAAATCCCGGCTCGCCCCGGCAGGCGTCGCATACGGTTTCCAGAGCACTCCGGGCAAACCGCGGAACACCGGCTCAACCGTGGTCCCATGGTTCTCTCCCCAGGGGGCCGTCACGGCAGGCGCTTCGTCGGACCCGGCATAGGCGAAAAATTCCGGTGACACTTTCAGGCCATAGGATTTCTCATCGTTGTCGAACACGATCTTTTCGGAACGATCCGGATCCACCGTGTCCAGCACCCGGCCGGCGCCATAGCCCAGCAGGAACATTCCCGTGATCGGAAACACCAGCCAGCGCAACAGGATTCGCCGGTCCACCGGCAGATGATCCACCTTGTGCAGATTCTTCATGAAAGGATCGGCCAAGGCGAACAGGATATAGACCGTCATGAAGAAGTTCATGAAACGAACGTAGGGTTCATCCATGCCCAGAATGTCCCGACCGCTCATCATCAAGCCGAACAGGGACGCCAGGGGCACGATGGCCAGCCAGCTGACGGGCCATTTGAACAAGGTCCGCAGAAGCATCAGGACCACCACGCGGCGGGATGGGCCAACGGTCTCCCACTGTTTCACGGCAAAGGCCGGAGCCCTCGTCACAGCGCCCCGGGTTTCGCCGCCTGCCATGGCCATGGCGATTGGCAAGGCTCGACCCGCACGCCCGACCACCAGGCCGGTCAGAGTCAGGGGAATCAGCAGGAACACCGGCGGCACAACCACCAGAAAACCAAGTAGTCCCATCGAAATCACGATCACCAGGGACCGATAACGAGACCAACCCGGTTCCTCTGCCGGACGCCCCATTCCCGGCCGCCACACCGCCACCAGGCCGGCGGCCGTCAGGCTTACGGCAATAGGCCTGATCATCAACCGGAACACGTCGGCCAGATTGAAAAAAGTCCTGCCGATCAAAGAGGCGTTCAGTATCCCGAAACCCGCGAACGTCACTCCGGATACCAGAATGAGAAAAAGACATGCTGACGCCAGGGCCAAAAAGTGGGCCCACCAGAGATCCCGCGCCGCCAGGGGCAATCCCGCTTCCCAGAAACGGCAACGTGTCCCTGCCTTGCCCATCAGCAAAATCGTGATCATCGGCAACAGGAACACGAACTGGGCCGGGACCGCCCCGAAGCCGTCCAGCAGGAATGTCCCTTCATTCTGGACCATCTTGAAAGTCAGGATATTCAGTACCAGGGTTATCGTGACCACCGTTATGAGCAGGGGTTTGGTCAGATTTTGAATGATTTCATGACGCAGAACGAGCCGGGCGATCATGATTCCCTCCCCGCCAGTTCGATGAACATCTCCTCCAGCCCCAGGCTCCGGCATTGGACGGTATCCACCGCAAGTTCATTGCGCAGGGATTGGCAACAGGTATCGGGATCGAGTTCATACACCGCGTGGTAGAGATCTCCGTGCCGGCGGGCGCACAGACACGAGGGCAGGGACAGCAGCCGCTCACCGTCCACCCCGGCGTCTGCCGGCACGAGGGCCAGGCTGTACCCTTCCCGAATGTCGTCCAGGCCGCTGTCGATCCACTTCTGGTGATCGTGAATCATGATCAGCCGACTGGCCATGCGCTCGACGTCGCCCATGTGATGGGAGGAAAAGAGGATGGTCGTGCCCGTCTCGTTCAACAGCCGGATGGAGGTCTCCAGGAACTGGCGGCGCGCGGCGGGGTCGAGGCCGCCGGCCGGTTCGTCGAGGATCAACAGTTCGGGCCGGTGGCTTACCGCACAAAGCAGCGCCACCTGGCGGGCCTGCCCCCGGCTGAGATCCTTGATTTTCCGGTCCGGCGGCAGCTCGAAACGCCGAATCAGATCGCCGGCCATGTCCTCGTCCCAGCCTTCAAAAAGATGACGGTACATGGCGACCACCTCGCGCACCTTCAGGAAGCCGGGGAGTTCCTGGTCCTCGGCCACGTAGCCGATCCTGCGCTTGACCGCGACGGCCTCCCGGCGGGGATCCATTCCGAACACCTTCACCGCCCCCTCACGAGGCGCCAGCATACCCATGACCAGGTGGATCAACGTGGTCTTGCCTGCGCCGTTGCGCCCGAGCAAGCCGATGACCTCGCCCTGATCCACGCCGAAAGAGATCCTCGACAGGACATCACCAGCGCCGTACCCCCGGCTCACATTGTCGAATTCGAGGATCTTCATCACTTGACCTTCCCTTCACCCGGTTGGGAATCAGCGAGCAGTTTCCGGAAAAGTTCGGCGGCTTCGGCCTCATCAATTTCCAGTTGGCGCACCAGGGCGACGGACTGCCGCAGGCTTTCCCGCAACTGATCCACCCGGCGATCGGCGATTTCCGCCTGGCCCAGATCGGCCACGACCAGTGGTTTGCCTGGCCTTCGCTGGAGGACTTCGTCATGGACGAGAAGATTGTAGGCTTTGCTGATCGTCATCGGATTGACCCCCAGTGGAACGGAAAGGCTGCGGATGGATGGCAATTCATCGCCGGGTTTGAGCACGCCGCTGGCGATACTGAGCTTCACCTGATCCATCAGTTGCCGGAAAATGGGTACCCCGCTGTTGGGATCCACGTAGAAGAACATTCCTTCATCCTCCATCCGGGACAGGCCTGCCTGGTGTCACGCTTCCGGCTTCCATCCTATGGTGCATTAGTGCATATGTTAAGTAATACACTCTGGATCTGCAAATGTTTCAAAAAAAATGCCCGTGCAACCGAATAATTTTGAAGGTAGACTCTGAAGCGAGGAATAAACCCGATAAACCAGGAGGACGGCATGGAATATCATGATCTACAGAAAACCCGCGTGGCCGACCTGAGGGAAATGATGAAGGAACATTTACCGGAGGTGAAGGGTCTCGCCGGTCTCAAAAAAGATGAGTTGATCGAGCAGCTCGCCGCAAAGCTCGGTATTGAAAAACCGACCAAACATGTGGCCGCGGGCCTGGGCAAGCGGGCCATCAAGGCGGAAATCCGAGAATTGAAACTGAAACGGCAGGCCGCCCTCGAGGCCAAGGATTACGAAGAGCTGAAAAAGTACAGGCGTCAGATCCATCGCCGCAAACGGCGGTTGCGCCGGATGATGGATCTGTCCTGATCTGACACAAGACACCCCATATGACGAGAGGATCGGATGTCCTCAG
>CBDURF010000077.1:0-15173 GCA_965369705.1 uncultured bacterium | reverse complement strand
GTAAAAGTGTGTCACGGCCCTGTTGATCTGTATGTGACCCGCCCGGGGGGTTTTATATAATTTGTCCGCGGGGCGGTGCCTTTGTGCGCGGCCCGGCGCTTTTTTCGACTCAACCGGATGTTCAGGACTGATCCGAAGCGATCACCTCGATCTCGCCCAGATTCAGGGTCTTCAACTCCTCCCCGATCACCTCCCAGTCCCCCACGATGACCCAGACCATCCGATCTGGATCGATCTGGGTCCCGATGACTTCGGCCAGGACCGCGGCGGTGAAACCGTTGATCCTATCCTCGAAAGTCCGCCAGTCATCCAGGGGCAGATCGTAAAGCAGCAGGGTACCCAACCTGCCCGCCACTCCGCCGTAGGTCTGGAATTGCTGAGGGAAGCCCATGATCAGCCGGTTCCTGCTATCGAGGATTTCCGTATCGGTCATGGGCCGTGGTCCACGGATGTCGGACATCTCACCGATCAGTTCCTCGACGGAGGCCCGGGTCGCCGGCGTTTCCACCGGCGCGGTCACCAGGAAGATTCCCCCGTTCCGAAAACCGACCATCCGGGAACGCACTCCGTAGGTGTACCCCTTGTCCTCGCGCAGGTTCAGGTTGATGCGGGAGGCGAACTGCCCCCCGAAGGCGGTGTTCGCCACCTGGAAAGCCTGGAACTCGGGGTCTTTGCGTGACAAGCCGGAATAGCCGCCGACGATGAAGCTTTGTTCCGCCCCCGGTTTGTCGATCACGATGATCCTGGGCCCATCGTAGGACGGGACAGGCGGGACATCGGGCGCGGGTGACACACCCGGAGCCCAGTTTCCAAAGGCCTTCGATACGGCCGCGACGGCCTGGTTGAGATCCAGATCGCCCACCACGACAATCGCCGCGTTTCCGGGCTTGAAATAGGTCTCGTGGAAAGCGGCGAGTTCGTCACGGGTCAGGGCGGCCAAAGATTCCCTGGTGCCCGAGCCCGAGAAGGGCTGGGCGTAGGGATGGCCTTCTCCGAAAATCCGCTTCTGGAATTCCTTGAGGGCCTGCTGCCGCGGCTGCCGCGATTCCTGCTGCTGGCGGCCCAGGTAGCTCTGCCGGATACGTTCGAATTCGGCCTCCGGGAAGGTCGGTTTGAGGGCGACCTTGCTCATCAGGTCCAGGCCAGGCTTCACTTGGCTCTTGAGGACGTTGAGGGAGACGAAGGACCCGTCGAAGAAACTGCCGGTGTTCAGGCGGGCGCCGAGCGACTCCACCGTTTCGGAAATTTCCAGCGCGTCCATGCCGGCGGTGCCCTCGTCGAGCAGGTCCGCGGTCAAGGCCGCGGTCCCGGGCTTGTCCACAGGATCCGACGCCCAGCCCCGCATGACGTTCAACCGGATCTCCACCAGGGGCAGTTCGTGCTTTTCCACCAGATAAAGTTCAAGCCCGTTATCCAGGGTGGCGGTCTGGATGACCGGCGGCGTGAAGGACATTTCCCCGGTGCTGCCCGGCAACGAACCGCGGTCCACCGCGACATCCATTTCCTTCAGCGATCCCTGGGGCACGATATGGAGTACGGCTCGACGTTCCAGATCCAGGTACCGACGCGTGTAGGCGTTGACCGACTTTGCCGTGGCGGCGCGGAAGCGTTCCAGGTCCTGCTCCAGGTAACCCGGGTCGCCGGTGTACACGTTGTAACGGTTCAGACGGTCGGCCTTGCCGCCAAAACCTCCCACTCGCTGAAGACCGCGCACGAAACCCGCCTCGAACCGGGTGCGGGCCAGATCCACTTCCTTTTTGGTCACGCCCTTCTTCAGAAGCGCGGCCAGTTCGCGGTCGATGACCTCCTCGAGTTCGGCCAGGTCATGCCCCGGGGCCGCCGTGGCGGTGATCCCGAACACGCCGCTCAGCTCGCGAGAGGACTGGTTCACTCGCACGTCCTGGGCGATCTGAAGATCGTAGACCAGGGTCTGGTACAGACGGGAAGTCTTGCCCGAACCGAGGATGCCGGCCAGCAGGTCGAATTCCGCGTCACCCGGATGATACCAGCCCGGGGTGTGCCACTGCATGTACAGCCGGGGCAGCTGGACCGTGTCCTCGGCCAGGGCGCGGCGTTCGCCGTCGAGAGTGGGTGTCCAACCGGTCAGGCGGTCCACCGGCCGACCGGGAGGAATGGTCCCGAAGTATTCCTCGATCCACTGCTTGACCTCGGCCGGATCAAAATCGCCGGCCACGCACAACGACGCGTTGTTGGGCGCGTAGTACAGTTTGAAGAAATCCGACACATCCTCCTTGGAGGCTGCCGACAGGTCATCCATGCTGCCGATCACGGTCCAGCGGTAGGGGTGTCCCTCGGGAAACATCAATTCGAGCAGCATCTTGCGGCTCTTGGCGTAGGGTCGGTTCTCGCCCTGCCGCTTCTCGTTCTTCACCACGTCGCGCTGGTTGTCGAGCTTCTCCTGCGTCAAGGCGGGCACAAGGTAGCCCATGCGGTCGGACTCCAGGAACAACGCCAGTTTCAACTGGTCGGACGGCACGTTCTCCCAGTAGTTCGTGCGGTCCTTGTTGGTCGATCCGTTGACCTGGGCGCCGATCTTCTGCAGCGGTATGAAGTAGTCGGTGTCGTGATTTTCCGAACCCTGGAACATCATGTGTTCGAACAGGTGCGCGAAGCCCGTGCGGCCCGGCATCTCGTTCTTGCTGCCGACGTGGTACCACACGTTCACCGCCGCCATGGGGATGGTGTGGTCCTCGTGCAGGATGACCTGAAGTCCGTTGTCGAGGGTGTATTTCTCGAACTGGAGTTCAAGAAGATCCTGCGCGAAGGCCGCGCCGGTCATCAGGATGAAGATCACGAAAAGGGACAGGATTTTCGAGGCAGACATTGGGGTCCTCCTGGGCAAAAACCGCATGGGACATCAGATGAGGGAGGTAATCGACTGGCTTTTCTACGTGGCAATTAAACATACGGTTTCGGGTCCCGGACAACAAAAGGAGAAAATCCACAGCAGGGTGTTTTTTCGACCTGGGATATCTGCTATGATCCCCGCCCGTCAAATCAGCAACCCTCGGAGGCAACTCGATGGTGCGATACGCCTTGTTGAGAACAGTGCTCGATCCCATGCTGGCCGTGTCCGGCCCCGGGGGACTGGCCCGCCTGGAGTTCCTGCCCAAGGCCTGGGAATATCACACCCGGGCTCACGCCATCGCTCGCGAGCTTTATCCCGAGGAAACCAGGATCAAGGAAACCCCCCCCCACTTCGTGGAACTCCACGACCAGTTGGCCGAATACTTCATCGGGCGCCGCACCGACTTCACCATCGATCTTCATCTGCTGGGATCCGATTTCCAGATCAAGGTCTGGACCCAACTGTTGAAGATCCCCTACGGGAAGCTGCGCACCTACGGCCAGATCGCCCGCTCGATGCGTAAACCAACCGCCTTTCGCGCGGTGGGCCAGGCGACGGGGCATAATCCGCTGCCCATTCTCGTGCCCTGCCATCGGGTGGTAGGCAAGGGCGGTTCGCTGATCGGCTTCGCCGCCGGCATCACCACCAAG
Source organism: uncultured bacterium (assembly GCA_965369705.1). GTDB lineage: Bacteria > Krumholzibacteriota > Krumholzibacteriia > LZORAL124-64-63 > LZORAL124-64-63 > JAGLCY01. Next base: position 11,654 of record CBDURF010000077.1, on the reverse strand, counting down.
GCCCGGCTGCTGCGGCTCGAGGGCCACACCCTCGGCGACGCCGGCCGCATCGTGGTACCGCGATTGTTCTGATGACCCCGCTCGACTGGACCATCGTCTTCGGCATGTACGTGATCATCGTGGGTTCGGTGATCCTGACCAAGCGTTTCATGCGCGGGGTGACCGACTACCTCGCCGCCGGCCGTTCCGCCGGACGTTACCTGCTGACCATTTCGGCGGGCATCGCGGGGCTGGGCGCCATCACCGTGGTGGCCAACCTGGAGATGGGGTACCAGGCGGGATTCGCCCTCAGCTGGTGGGGCCTGAGCATGGCCCTGATCCAGATGATCGTGACCATCAGCGGCTGGGTGAACTACCGCTTCCGCCGCACCCGCGCCCTGACCCTGGCCGAGTTCTTCGAGCGCCGCTACAGCCGCCGGTTCCGCATCTTCGCCGGCACGGTGGCCTTCGGCGCGGGACTGATCAACTTCGGCATCTTTCCCGCCGTCGGCGCCCGCTTCTTCATCCACTTTCTCGGCCTGCCCGAAACCTGGCAGCTGGGCGCCTTGGCGCTGCCGGTTTTTCCTTCACTGATGGCGGTCCTGCTGACCACCGCGGTCTACTTCGTCTTCGCCGGAGGACAGGTAGCCGTGATGATCACCGACTTCATCCAGGGCGCCTTCGCCAACATCGTGTTCCTGATCCTGGCGGTCTACCTGCTGCTGCTGGTGGGCTGGGGCGACGTGGGCGAGGTGCTTTCGCAGACTCCCGCGGGGCATTCGAAGATCAACCCCTTCGACACCGGTTACGTTTCCGATTTCAACTTCAGCTACTTCCTGATCGGCGTGGTCGGCCTGCTCTACGGGGCCATGTCCTGGCAGGGTACGCAGGCCTACAACAGCTCGGCCCGCACCGCCCACGAGGGTAAGATGGGCGGCGTTCTCGGCCTGTGGCGCGGTCGGTCCCAGGACGTGTTCATGACCCTGGTGCCCATTCTGGTCTTCACGGTGATGCACCATCCGGGCTGGTCCGATTTCGCCGGAAAGATTTCAACGCAACTGGAGGTCATCGAAAACGAGGCCGTGCGCAGTCAGATGCGGGCCCCGCTGGTGCTGGCGGCTCTGTTGCCCGCGGGTCTGATGGGCGCCTTCGCCGCCCTGATGGTCGGCGCCTTCATCAGCACCCACAACACCTACCTGCATTCGTGGAGCAGCATCTTCATCCAGGACGTGGTGATGCCCCTCCGCCGCACGCCCCTGTCCCCCCGGACCCACCTACGACTTCTGCGTGGCGGCGTGGTGGTGGTGGCGATCTTCATCTTCATCTTCAGCCTGTTCTACAAGCAGAGTCAGGCCATCCTGCTGTTCTTCGCCCTGACCGGCGCCATTTTCGCCGGCTGGTCCGGCGCGGTGATCATCGGCGGACTCTACACGCGGTGGGGAACGACGGCCGGGGCCTGGTCCGCCGGCATCGCCGGGGTGACCCTGACCCTGACGGGGTTTGTTCTGGAACAATCGCAGCGGTCCTGGAACGAGGCCGGTGTGGCCTTCTGGGGCCTGCTCGATTTCCTGGGTCCCGACAACGCCGCAAGGGGCGCCGTCTGGGTCAGCGAACACCTTCCCAACGGCCAGGTACTGTGGGGCTGGGCCATGTGGTCGTGTTCGGGGGTATACATTGCCGTATCGCTGATCCAGAGGGCGCGGGGCCACCAGCCCTTCGACCTGGACCGTCTCCTGCACCGCGGAAAACATGAGCTGCCGGGCGAAACCGAAACGGGCGCCCGGGACCCGGGCCGGGGTTGGCGCACGCTCGGCATCACCGGAGAGTTCGGCCGGCGGGACAAGTTTCTCTATCTGCTGACCTGGGGTTGGAACGTGGCGTGGGTGTTGATCTTCACCGCCGCGACCATCTTCTTCCTCACCCGCGAGATCCGCGGCGGCGACTGGTCGCGTTACGATTCCTGGTGGCTCGGATTCTGGCACACGAAGATCTGGATCGAGCTTTCCGTGGCGGTGGTGGTGATCGTATGGTTCACGATCGGCGGGGTGCGCGACGTCAGGGCCCTGCTGCGGACCCTGTCGGAAAGGGATCGGAATGATGCGGATGACGGCTTCGTCTCCCGCACCACCCCGGATTGATCCCGCTGAGCTGCGCGCCGGCGGTCAGACCCCCCACAGGCTCATGGTGTCGACCGGCCTGCCCATCAGCTTCAGGTAGTAGAACAGCTGCGCCTTGTGGATGGACAGGTGATCCACCATGTCCAGCATGTGCTTGCCGAGCAGCTTGTCGTTGCCCTGTTCCCACGGGGCCGACAACATCTTCGAGCCAAGAGCATCCTCGCCGGCCTGTTCGACCATGGCCAGCCCGACCTTCCCGTCCCCCGCCAGGGCTTTCCGGGCGGCGGCCACGGATTCGACCGTGGGCATCTTCTCGGCTTTGGGCAACATGTCCTCCTTGGGCATGTCGCTGAAGTCCATCCCCTCGGGCAGGCCCCAGTCGCCGGTGACGAAACCCTTGCAGCACATGCCGCAAGCGGTGGTCAGGTGCTCCAGCAGCTGGCCCACCGTCATCCAGTTGCTGCCCGTGGCCGGTTTCCAGTCCAGATCCTCATCGTTCAGCATGCCCATCAGCTTGTCGGTGACGGCATAGGCCTCTTCCATCTCTGAAGTGATCAATTGAGTCCAGTTCATGGTTCCATCTCCTGAAAAAAGTGTCTGCGGGGGTTTGAGGAAGAGCCTAGCATAACGATCGGCGAAAATAAAGCGAAAATTCAGGTTATTTTTCAGTGGAAATTGTTTTCCCAATCGGCCTTCCGAGCCCGATCCGCCGCTCAGGGCGACTTGACTCCAAACCCGCAAAAGGGTAATTTTGGGAGGTTGCACGCAAATTTGACCAGGTACAACCGGATGGAGTATTTGATGTCACCGAACAGGGGTCCCTTGAGCACGATTTTCGCCGCCGCCGTGATGCTGGTCGTCCTGGTTTCTTTTTTCGGCTGCAGCAGCGACGATCCGTCCGTACCGGAAGCGACCTTCGGCACCATCGAGATCAAGATGCCGTCCGAAAAGATCGGGGCCAATTGGCACCTCTACGGGCCCGGCGATTCCTTCCGCCACGGCGACGCCGATGTGGTCCTGAACGACATGCCGTCTGGCCAGTACACCATCATCTGGACCGCGGTCAAGGAATGGACCGCGCCCGCGCCCGCCAAACATACCCTTCTGGCCAACCGCACACTGGTCATGCACGGGGATTACCTGGATAAGGCTCCCGGCTCCAATTTCGCCCTGCTTTCCGCCGGCGTCTTCGTCATGGGCAGTGAAGACGGGTCCCGGCTCATCATCACGCCGGGAGATCCACCCGACACCACCAAGGTTCCCGCGGAAATCGGCCGGGAACCGGACGAGGTCCGGCACCACGTGAATCTGAACAATGGATTTTTCCTGGGCAAGACCGAGATCACCAACCAGGAATTCGTCGAGCTCGGCAACTGGGCCATCACCAACGGCCACGCCACGACCACCGAGAGCTCCATGCTGGACGCTCTGGACGGGTCCACGGTGGAATTGATCAACTTCGACTTCCCCGACACCCCGATCGACGTAATCGACGTGAGCGAGGATCCCGACCCGCCGAAATATATCCTGCGCCTGAAGAAACCCGAAGACGCCGCCCGTCCGGTGATCGAATTAACCTGGTACGGAGCCGCCTCCTTCTGCGATTGGCTAAGCCTGGATGAAGGTCTGACCCGCGCCTATGACCACGGCGACTGGACCGCCAACGGCGGCGACGTCTACAACGCCACCGGCTACCGCCTGCCGACCGAAGCGGAATGGGAATACGCCTGCCGCGCCGGCACCCAGACGGCCTTCTCGAGCGGGGAAATCGTGACCGGAGCCTGTGACGAATCCATCCTGGACAGCGTCGCCTGGTACTGCGGCAACGCCGGCGACACATCGCACTATGTGGGGACCAAGGCCACCAACCCCTGGGATCTGTTCGACATGCACGGCAATGTGTGGGAATGGTGCAACGACTTCTACGCCAGATACGATGTGCCCGATCCGGATCCGGACAATCCTGACGAGATCATCTATGTCGATGATCCCGCCGGACCCGAAGAAGGCAAGAACCGGATCGTCCGCAGCGGCCGCTGGCTGCTCTCATCCGCCATGTGCCGGTCGGCCGGACGGATGATGGGAACTCCCGATTTCCGGGGCATCAACATCGGGTTCCGGGTCGCCCTCACGGATCTACCCGTGAAATAAAGTTTTGACCGGTGGGGATTAGGAAAGGGCCGCCATGAATCATGGTGGCCCTTTTATTATGGTGGGCGCCGGGACTTTCCGTCCGGTTCAGTTCTTCAGCCTGGCGGCGAATTCCTTGCGGAACTTGGCCAGCTTGGGATTGATCACCACCTGACAATAACCCTGGTTCTTGTTGTTTTTGTAGTAGTCCTGGTGACCGTCATCGGCCTTGAAGAACCTGTCGAAGGGCGCAACCTCGGTCACCACCGGATTCGACCAGACCTTTTCCTCCGTCAGGGCCGCGATCGCCTTCTCGGCGATGACTTTCTGGCTGTCGTCGTGGAAATAGACCGCCGACCGGTACTGGGTGCCCACGTCGGCGCCCTGGCGATTCAAGGTCGTGGGATCGTGCACGGAGAAAAACACCGTCAGGATGTCGGCGTAGGAAATGACGGCAGGGTCAAAGGTGATCTGCACGACCTCGGCGTGGCCCGTCTCTCCGGTACAGACTTCCTTGTAGCTGGCTTCGTCGTCGCCCCCGGCGAAACCGGATTCGACCTTCCCCACACCCTGCAACTCCTCGAAAACGGCTTCCAGGCACCAGAAGCATCCTCCGCCCAATGTGGCGACTTCCTTGTTGTTCCCAGCGGTCACGGCGTCTATCCTTCCGCAAATCCCCGCCAGCAAAATCGCGGCGAAGATGGTTGATTTGATACTGGTCATGTCACGACCTCCTTGCGGCGCGGCTGAACCTCGACTAATCTCCTGTTTGTCGGGGTGATCATGGTCATTTGGTTGCAAATCGTTGTCGGTCTGGTGATGGCTTCAATGGCTGAAAACTCCATTGGTTCCAGCGGCGAGGACTGGTCCGGTCCGCACCAGGCCATGATGCGCGCCATCCACATCGACGTAGCCCGCAACAGGCAGGTCCTGGGGCGTGATCATCTCTCCGAACAGGTGGCCCTGGCCCTGGCCAAGGTGCCGCGCCATGAATTCGTGCCGACGGAGCTGCGGGGGAACGCCTACGCGAACCATCCCCTGCCCATCGGCCACGGCCAGACCATCAGCCAGCCCACCATCGTCGCCCTCATGACCGACCTGCTCGCTCTGGACCCCGAGGACAACGTTCTCGAAGTGGGAACCGGATCGGGCTACCAGGCCGCCGTCCTCAGCGAGGTCGTCCCCCGCGGCAAGGTGTTCACGATCGAGATCGTGGACGCACTGGCGCGGACCGCCCGCAAGAAACTGGCAAAACTGGGTTACAAGAATGTAGTCGTGCACAGTGGGGACGGCTACCTGGGCCTGCCCGAAAACGCCCCGTTCGACGGCATCATGGTCACCGCCGCGGCGGCCGAGATCCCCGCGCCCCTGCTTGAACAGCTCAAGCCGGGCGGGCGCCTGGTGATGCCCGTCGGCGGCCAGGGCGAAACCCAGTGGCTGACCCTGGTCAGCAAGGGTCTTGACGGAGAGATCGATCGACGTGTCGTGCTGCCGGTCAGATTCGTTCCCCTGACGGGGGATCATGTGGACTGAAGTCGGCGCCGGACCCTGATCCGGGTTGTGGATTCCCAGCTCGTTTGTTACTTATTGCCCATCCCGAGACCGCCGGAGCACATTTCGGCCCGGTTTTCCGCCCCCAACCCCCACGGAACGGTTCCATGCACCACGACGTCAATCACGACAGAATCGCCGTCATCGACTTCGGCGGCCAGTACGCCCACCTCATCGCCACCAAGGTACGCCGCAGCAAGGTGTTGGCCGAGATCCGCCAGCCCGAGGACGCCACCGACATCTTCCGGCAATACCAGGGAATCATCCTGTCCGGGAGCCCGGCGCTGTCGTCCTTCGGCGAGGATTCGGCCTACAACAAGGAGATCTACGACCTGGACATCCCCATCCTGGGTTTCTGCTTCGGTCACCAGGAGATCGCCAAGCACTACGGCGGCGCCGTGGTCAACGGCAAGCAGGAGTGGGGTCACGCCGATCTGCACATCAGCCGCGATCATCCCCTGTTCGCCGGGCTGGGCAAGGTGCAGCAGGTCTGGATGAGCCATTTCGATTCGGTCACCGCCGTGGGACCCGATTTCGAGGAACTGGGTCACACCATCCTGGGCGAGGGGAGTCCGCCCCACCGCTTTGCCGCCATCGGCAGCGACAAGCTGCGCCGCTACGGTTTCCAGTTCCATCCCGAGGTCGACGACACCCTGCACGGCGACGAGATGATCGCCAACTTCGTGCTGAACATCTGCGGCTGCCGGCCCACCTGGACCATGGACAGCTACGTGTCCGAGCAGGTCGCCAGGATCCGCGACCAGGTCGGCGACCGCTCCGTATTCCTGCTGGCCAGCGGCGGAGTGGACTCCACCGTTGCCGCGCGCCTGTTCGCCGAGGCCCTGGGGCCGGACCGCCTGAACCTGCTGCACGTGGACAACGGCCTGATGCGCAAGGACGAGTCGGCGGGCGTAGTCAAGATGTTCCATGACCTCGGCCTCGACCGGAACTTCCACTTCATCGACGCCACCGACACTTTCCTGGAGGCCCTCGAGGGCAGGATCGAGCCCGAGGCCAAACGCCGCGCCATCGGCGACACCTTCATCACCGTGTTCGAGAACGAAGCTCGGCGACTGGGCATCGAGGATCACCTGCTCGGGCAGGGCACCATCTATCCCGACACCATCGAGACCGGCGGCACCAAGCGGGCCGACACCATCAAGACCCACCACAACAGGGTGCCGATCATCCAGGAGATGATCGCCGCCGGCAAGGTGATCGAACCGCTGGCCGACCTGTACAAGGTCGAGGTCCGCGAATTGGGCGAGATGCTGGATATCCCCCACGACATGATCTGGCGGCACCCCTTCCCCGGACCCGGACTGGGGGTGCGCCTGCTCTGTTCGGACGGCAAGGTCGAAGACGCCGCCACCCTGGAAGCGATCGCCCCGGCGGTGACCGACGCCCTGGCGCGGTTCGGCCTGGAGGGAGCGCCGGTGCCGATCAAATCCGTCGGGGTGAAGGCCGATCTGCGCTCCTACGAACACCCCGTCCTGATTTATGGGGATGCCGATTGGGACGTCCTGGCCAAAGCCTCGGGTACCATCTTCAAGACCGTCGACGGCATCAACCGCACCCTGTGGAATCTGACCGAAACCATGCCCGTCGAGTTCAAACCCCTGGCCGCCACCATGACCCGGGACCGACTGGACCTGCTGCGCGAATGCGATCATCTGATGATGGAGGGTTTGTTGCGCCACGACCTGTACGGAGAGATCTGGCAATGCCCGACCGTCCTGGTGCCCGTGGAGATCGACGGCCAAGGTAGGGAACTCTGCATCCTGCGGCCCATCCACAGCGAACGGGCCATGACCGCAACGGCGGCCCGGTTGCCGCGGAAACTGCTGGACGAACTGCGGGAATCGATCACCGCCCTGCCGGGTATCAGCGGTCTCGCCTATGACCTGACCAGCAAGCCGCCCGGAACCATCGAGTGTGAATAGCTTTCAGGTAGCGGGCCGGATGCCGCCGCGACAAAAAAGCCCCGGGACACACCCGGGGCTTTTTCACATTTAGTGGACGGTCGGACCGCGGATCAGTCCGAATCGACCGGCCTGTCGGTGCGGACCAATTCGACGCGCCGGTTTTGGGCACGGCCTTCGGACGTCCTGTTGTCGCCGATCGGCAGATCCTCGCCGTATCCGACGGCGGTCATCCGGGCCGGGTCGATGCCCTTCCCGATGAGATATTCCCGCACCGCCTCTGCCCGCAGCATGGAGATGGCCAAGTTCAGGTCGGCCGAGCCGGTGCTGTCGGTGTGACCCTGTATCTCGATGGTCGCCTCAGGCCAGGCGTGAAGCGACGCGGCCACGTTGTCCAGGACATTCAGGGAACCGTGCGTGAGCTCGGCTTTGCCGGTGGTGAAGGTGACGCCCTGAAGAATCATGTCCGGCTTGATCTCCGCAATGACCGGGCACCCTTGGCCGTCGACCTCGACGTCGGTCGGCGTATTGGGGCAGTTGTCGTCGGCGTCCAGCACCCCGTCGCCGTCGTTGTCGGGATCCGGACAGCCGTCGTCATCCTGGAAGCCGTCCAGGTCTTCCATTTCCTCGGGACACTGGTCCATGGCGTCGATCACGCCGTCACCGTCGTTGTCCGGGTCGGGACATCCGTCGTCGTCCTTGTACCCGTCCATGTCCTCGGCGTCGTCCGGGCAGTTGTCATTGATGTCCAGGATGCCGTCGCCGTCGTTGTCCGGATCAGGGCACCCGTCTTCGTCCATGTATCCGTCCACGTCCTCGGCTTCGTCGGGGCAACGGTCGTACTTGTTCTCGAAACCGTCGCCGTCACGGTCCTTGTTGCCCCCGAAGTAGTAGGTCAAGCCGAGAAAGGCATCGAACATGGCCTGGTTGGCATCGACCTCACCGGGCCCGAACAGGGTGCCGGAACCGATGTTGTCGATGGTGTTGTCGACGATGAAGGTGTAGCGCGCGGACAGGTCAAGAGCCACCGATTCGCTGATGAAGTACTCCAGGCCCAGGCCCAGCGACGCGGTCAGGTTCATGCTCTCCAACGTGCGGGGATCCCAGGAATTGGTGTAGCCATCGAGCACCGGACCGCTGGGAAACATGCCCGGGCTTCCGGCGGTGTTGGTTTCATCGCGCACCTTCCAATCGATGAAGCCCAGGTGCAGCGACCCGAAGGGCTTGAAGCCGCTGTCCGGGGAAAAATAGTACCGAGCGCCCGCCATGCCCTGCCACATGGTCGTGTAGTAGGGGTAGATTGCGGAAAACGTGAACCCGGCATCCTCGCCGGGCATGGCGCCGGGACGCACCGTCCCGTACTTCAATTGCGTGTCCAGCGACCAGTGGTCGGAAAGCCCGTAGCGGAAGTGCAGACCGCCCATCTGGTCCACGTTGGAATAATCGTGGTTGCCGCCCAGCAACTTGTGAATGCCGAAATCCATTCCCAGACCAACACGGCCGGAATTTTCGGCGGCCTGAACCGAAGCGCCGGCCAGACAGACCAGCGCCAGGACACAAAGAACGATTCGCTTCATGGCTTTCTCCATTGTTTTGATTCCGGATCTTCCGGTACGGACAAAATATTCCCCCAATAATCGGAAAGTATCCAGACAAACTTGAATTTTTTCCTCGGAATCTTTCGACGGACAAACCACGTGTTTGCTATCATTTGGGGGAGCAATCATAGTTTCACGGAGAAAATCCCGGCCCTAAGCGGGGAACCGACGGCACCTCCCGGCAAGGCCTGGACAACGGAGAGAGAAATATGACCGCCAACCCGCATGACCACCCCATGGCGACGGAACTGGAAACGGCCGTGGCCGCCGTGCGGGAAGTCGGCCGGCTTTGCCGCGCGGTCCAGGCCGAAATCGCTCCCGGCGCCCTGGCCAAGCAGGACCGCAGCCCGGTCACCGTGGCGGATTTCGGCAGTCAGGCCCTGATCTGCCGCGCCCTGAGGGACGCCTTTCCCGACGACCCCATCATCGGCGAGGAGGAGGCGGCCGTACTCCGCGAGCCGGCGCAGGCGGGCATGCTGGAACGGGTGATGGAACATGTCGGCAAACTGCGGCCCGCTGCCGACGCCGACCGGATCTGTGATTGGATCGACCTGGGCGGCGCCAAGGAATACTCACCGCGTTTCTGGACTCTCGATCCCATCGACGGCACCAAGGGGTTCCTGCGCGGGGGGCAGTACGCCATCGCGCTGGCTCTGATCATCGACGGACAGATCGCCGCCGCGGTGCTGGGCTGTCCCAACCTGGGCCCGATCCTGGATGCGGACCGCGGCGAAGGCTCGCTCTTCACGGCCCTGAAAGGCGGCGGCGCCTGGGAAAGGCCCCTGTCCGGCCCTGGAAATCCCGTCCCACTGAAAGTCAGCCTTCAGACCGATCCTTCGTCGATCCGTTTCTGCGAATCGGTGGAAGCCACCCACTCCTCCCACGGGAACGCCGCGCGCATCGCCGCGCGATTGGGGATAAAAACTCAACCCGCCCGCCTCGACAGCCAGGCCAAGTACGCCGTGGTCGCCCGGGGCGAGGCCGAGGCCTACCTGCGCCTGCCCCGTGACGAGAGTTACCGGGAAAAGATCTGGGACCACGCTGCCGGCCTGCTGGTCGTGACCGAAGCCGGGGGCCGGGTGACGGACATCGCCGGCCGCGACCTGGATTTCAGTCTGGGGTATCGGCTGGAAGAAAACCGGGGTGTGATCGCGACCAATTCCCTGGTTCACGATGACGTGCTCGACGCGATCCGGGCCCTGGGAATCGGCGAATCCTGAACACGTCATCAAGACAGTCCACGGAAAAGGAACAGCAATCGGCATGATCATAGTCATCGGAGGCGGACCCGCGGGATTTTTCGGCGCCATCGCCGCGCGCGAGGCCGATCCGTCACAGCCTGTCGTGCTCCTGGAAAAAACCCCCACCGTACTGGCGAAAGTGAAGGTCAGCGGCGGCGGCCGTTGCAACGTCACCCACGCCTGCCTTGCGCCGAGAGACCTGGCCGCCCACTACCCCCGCGGACAAAAGGAGCTGATCGGTCCTTTCAACAAGTGGGGTCCCACCGAGACCGTGGCCTGGTTCGCCGAGCGCGGCGTGGAATTGAAGACCGAACCCGACGGCCGTATGTTTCCCGTGACCGATTCCTCCGGGACCATTGTCGACTGCCTGATGCGGGCCGCCCGCTCCGTTGGGGTGGAAGTACGGACCAACTGCCCGGTGGGGGTCGTCATTCCCGCGACATCCGGCACCGGTTTCACCGTCCGGTTGGCCGGGGGCGAAAGCCTGACCTGTGAGAAAATCCTGCTGGCGACCGGCGGGCGGACTTCGACGAAAAGTGCCCCCGGGGGCACTTCGGCCGCCGACGGATACTCCCTCGCCAAAGACCTGGATCACACCATCGTAGAGCCGGTCCCCTCGCTGTTCACCTTCCGAATCGACGATCCCCTGCTCGCCGGGCTGGCCGGGGTTTCCGTCCCGGAGGCGGCAATTCGTCTCGCCGACGAGGCCGAGGGGGGCAAGAGGTTGCGGCAGACCGGTCCTGTCCTGGTGACGCATCGCGGCCTGAGCGGTCCGGCGATTCTCAGGTTTTCGGCCTGGGGAGCACGCCGGCTTCACTCCCTGTCCTACCGGTTCGAGATCGCCGTCGACTGGTGTCCGGACCGTTCCGCCCAGGATCTGGACACCGACCTGCAGGACTGGAGTCGCAAACACGGCAAGCAGCAGGTCGCCTCAAGAGGCCCGGTCGAACTTCCCAACCGGCTGTGGGTCGCCCTGGTCGACCGCGCCCGGATCGCCGATGCGACAAAATGGGGCGACCTCGGCCGGCGCGAACGAGCGAGCCTGGTCTCCGCGATCGTCGACACCCGGCTTGCGGTCACGGGCAAGGACACCTTCAAGGAAGAGTTTGTCACCTG
>CBDURF010000076.1:0-15323 GCA_965369705.1 uncultured bacterium | reverse complement strand
AGGAGTGACCCAGGTCGCGGAAGAGACCACGAAGCATGATCTCCCCGAACCACAAAACGGCGCACTGGTGGGCCTCATCCATGACGGCCAATGAACGCTGAAGCGAAGCGTGGACTTTGGCGGCGGGTTGGTCGGAAATGTAGGAAATCGCGGACATGATGATCCTCCTGATTGGGTTTTCGGGAGGTGCAATCAATATACGAACAAAAGACGAAAATAGCAAGAGAAAATCGAGATAAATCTTATTATTTTCAATTAGTTGCCCAAAAACCAACAAAGGTGGAAAATGAGGAACCCTGACACCGATTTGCCTGTTCAGCCAAACAACCTGTGGCTATCAAGACTCAGGTGCTATTTAATATGCCAAACCCTGCACAAAATCATGAATGTTTAAGGATGACCTGAATGAAGATCTCCCGGAGGCCATTTCTGCGCGCGGCTGTAGTTTTTTCCCTGGCCATGCTGATGGCCGGCGGAGCCCTTGGCCAGGACGAAGACGGCGGCCTCGACTGGCCCCGAAAAATCACCGGGGAGAAGGGTGAGATCGTCATCTATCAGCCCCAGATAGAGACTTTCGTCGGCGACAAACTGGAATCGCGGTCGGCCATCTCGGTCAAGGTAGCAGGACAGGAAGACATGTTTTTCGGGGCCATGTGGTTCGAATCCCATATGGCCACGGACATGGAAACGCGCATGGCCACGCTGGTGCGCATTAAGGTCACCGCGGCCAAGTTCCCGGATGTCGAACAGGAAAAAGTGGATGAGCTGATCCGGTTCCTCGAGAAGGAGATTCCCACCTGGGACATCTCCATCTCCATCGACCGGCTGATTGCCTCACTGCCGGACCGCCAGGGTGAAGAGGAAAACTTCGGCAGCGACCCGCCCCGCATCTACCACAGGACCGTGCCGGCGGTGCTGGTGAGCATCGAGGGCGATCCCATTCTCACCGAGCTGAACGGGTTCGAACTGGAGTATGTGGCCAATTCCGCCTTCTTCATCGTCAAGGACAAGAAGACCGGTTTCTATCTGCGCGGCAGCGGCATGTGGTTCATCAGCGACGACATCGGCGGCGCCTGGAAACGAACCGACGATCTCCCCGGGGAAGTGGCCAAGGTTTCGCAGAAGATCGACGAGGAGGAGGCCGCCCAGGCAAAGGAGCAAAAGGATGACGCCGCCGCCTTGGAGCTGGAAGCCAACGCGGACGAACCGGACCCCGAGATCATCGTCAGCACCGTACCTGCCGAATTGATCATCACAGATGGTGAGCCCGACTTCGCCACGGTCGAAGACACCCAGCTTCTCTACCTGAAGAATACCGAAAACGATGTCCTGATGGACATCTCCAGTCAGCAGTATTACGCCCTGTTCTCTGGTCGTTGGTACCGGTCCCCCGCGCTGTCGAGCGATACGTGGGAGTTCGTGGCCTTCGAGGATCTGCCCGCGGATTTTCAGAACATTCCCGCGGGATCCGACATGGCCAGCGTTCTGGGCAGCGTGCCGGGAACCATCGAGTCGCGTGAGGCCGTCCTCGAAACCTTGATCCCCCAGACCGCGGAGGTCGATCGCAAGACCGCCACCGTCGAGGTGACCTACGACGGCGACCCCGAGTTCGAGGCCTGCGGGGAAGGCGTGGCTTACGCCCTGAACACCGACAAATCCGTTCTGTTGATCGACAAGAAGTACTACTGCGTCGATTCGGCGATATGGTTCGTGGGCGACGGGCCCACCGGTCCCTGGCAGGTCGCCACCGAGGTGCCCGCCGTGGTCCAGGATCTTCCTCCGGATTGTCCAGTCTACAACGTCAAGTACGTCTACATCTACGAGTCCACGCCCGAGGTGGTCTATGTGGGCTATACCTCCGGTTATTACGGCTCCTACGTGTGGGGTCCCTGCGTGGTCTACGGCACTGGCTGGTACTACCGGCCCTGGTGGGGCGTCTATTACTACCCCCGTCCAGTCACTTACGGGTATGGGGTGCATTACAATCCCTACACGGGCTGGGGGTTCTCCTTCGGTGTCAGCTACGGCTGGTTGACCATCGGGGTGGGATGGGGAAGGCCCTACTACAGTTGCTGGGGCGCGGGCGGATATCGCTACGGTTATCGGCGCGGCTACTGGCACGGCTACAACCGGGGATATCGTCACGGGTATCGCCGGGGCGCCTCCGCCGGTTATCGGGCAGGCTATCGGGCCGGTCAGCACAACAGCAACCGCAACGCCTACCGCAACAGAAAAGATGGCGTGAAGCACACGGGCGACGTACGCCGCCAGGACGGCAAGCGAGCGTCAACCGCCGGCGGTGACCGGAAAAACAACGTCTACGCCGACCGCAACGGGGATGTCTTCCGGGACAAGGACGGTGCCTGGGAGAAAAGGGAAGACGGCAAGTGGTCGGAGGATCGCAGCAAAGACGGCGACAGGGACAAGAGTTCACGCGACCGGAGCGATCAGGGCGACCGGGGCGACCGGGATAAGGGGACACGGGACCAGGCGGATCGCGACAAAGGAACGCGGGACCAAGGGTCACGTGATCAAGGAACGCGGGACCAGGGAACACGTGATCAAGGGTCACGCGACAAGAGCCGCGACCAGCAGATGGACCGCGACCGCAGCAGCCGCGATCAAAGCCGCAACCAGCAGATGGACCGCGACCGCAGCAGCCGCAACCGGGGTTCCCAGCGGCAGCAGCAGTCACCGAGCCGCGGCGGCGGCGGATCGCGTCGCGGCGGCGGTGGCGGCGGAAGGCGCAGATAACACACGCCCCCTGAACCGCGTTACTTGCTGCCGCCCCCCCGGCTCTGCAGCAGCAGACCGCCCACGATCAGGACGAGCCCGACGATCGTGGCGGGCAGCACGTGTTCACCCAGCACGAAATGGATGAACACCAGGGACAGGAACGGCGCCAGGAAGATGAGATTGGCGATGCGCGCGGTGGAGGTGGTCAACCGCAGCGCCGTCAGCCAGAGCACGAAGGTGAAGCCCATCTCGAAAGCCCCGACGTAGGCGCCGCCCAGAACACCGGCCAGGCTGAAACGCAGGTCGGAAAACATCAGAACCGTCCCTGTCACGAAGGGCAGCGCGAAAACAAAACCCAGGAACAGACCGGCCACCGGATCGAGATCGCTTTTCGTGTTGCCGATCCAGTAGAGGGCCCAGATCAAGGTCGAGCCCAGGGCCAGGGCCACCCCCAGTGGATCGGCCACCCGCATGGTGGCCAGATCTCCCCCGGTTGCCAACACCACCACTCCGAAGTAGCAGATCACTCCCGCCAAGCCGTGCCGCCAACCGACCTTTTGCCCCAACAGCGGCACCGACAGCCACGACAGCGTCAGCGCCCAGGTGAAGTTCAACGGCTGGGCCACCTGGGCCGGCAGCAGGGCGTAGGCCTTGAACAGCACCAGGTAATATACGAAGGGATTGAGCAGACCCAGACCAAAGGCCAACCGGTACTGACGGCGGGTTGCGCTGACCAGGAGACCCAATTTGCCCTGGACGGCCAGCACCAAGCCCAGTGAAGCCAGGGAAAACACGTTGGCCAAAAAGAGAAGCTGGAAGTGGTCGAGATGCTGCAGCGCCAGCTTGAAGGCCGTGGCCACCGTGGACCAGGCGAACACCGCGGACAGGCCGAACAGCGTGGCTTTGCGTTGGGGATTCAACGAAGGTCCATTCGTTCTATTCCACCGCGATCGGATAACCCGCCGCCTCCCAGGCCAGTACACCGCCCTTGAGACTGAATATCCGGGTATAGCCGAGATCCTGCATGATGTGCACGGCCAGGGCTCCGCGCCGGCCGATCCGGCTGACGAAGATCAGGGGGCTTTCCTTGGGCAAGCCCACGCCCTCGGTGGTCAGGCGGCGCAGGGGCAGGGAGAATGAACGGCGGATGTGCCAGTTGCGGTACTCCACCGGTTCCCCCACATCGATCACCACCACACCACTCGACTCGTCGTCCATGAGTTTTTTCATCTCGCTGGGCGCAATCTCCTCGATGACGTGGGGCATGATTTCCGTTACGCCCGGCAGCCGCGGTTGATCGGTGTACTTGGGCAGGGCCTGGCATTCGCCGAATACCCGCTCCTTGCATTCGTAGCAGCAGAAACCGGGGTGAAGCACCTTGTGGAAGAGGTGGCTGATCGCGTTATCGGTGTCCAGAATGTTCTCCGCGCCGATCATGCGGTCGAAACCGTAAAGGCCGACCATGTGCATCACCGCGGGCCGGACACCTTCGAGAAACACGTCCCCGCCGCGCTTGCGATACCGCTTGACCACGCTTTCGAGCATGTGGATACCGCTGACGTCGCAGTGGTCGACCATGTGTATCCGCAGCAGCAGGAACAGCTGGCTGGGATTGGCGTCCTGGTTGGCATACAGGGCCTCCTCCACATGATTGACCGCCCCGAAGTAGAGCGAGCCTTCGATCTCGATCACCCCGAGTTGGGGGCACATCGTTTCACCCCGGGCGCGGATGAAGTGGCGGAAGTTCTCGTCCGGCACCACCGGGTGCACGCCTGGTGTCGAACTCTTGATCAGGTAGCGCGCGAACGACACCAGCACGCCCGTCAGGACCGCGAATTCCAGCGGCAGCAGGATGGTGCCGGCCAACGTGGCCAGCATGATGGAGGAGTCCCCCTTGCTGGAACGCAGGATGCGCTTCATCTCACCCCGGTCCACCATGTTCCAGGCCGTGACCAGCAACACTCCGGCCAGGGCGGTGCGCGGCAGATGCACCGCCAGGGGAGCCAGCGCCAGCATGGAGGCCAACACCCACAGGCCCGAGAAGACACCGGCCAGGGGGGTGCGCCCACCCGCGGTGTGGTTCACCATGGAGCGGGTGAAGGAACCCGACACCGCATAACCCGAGAAGAACCCCGACACCGCGTTGGCCAGGCCCTGCCCCACGAATTCCTGGTTGCTGTCCAGACGCTGGCCGGTCTGGGCGGCGATGCTGCGGGAAATGGACACGGCCTCCACCAGGCCGATGGCGGCCACGGCGAGGGCGCCCGGCGTGAGCGCCCAGATCAGGTCGAAGTCCAGCAGGGGCAGGTCCGCCAGGGGAGGCAGCGAACGGGGGATCGCTCCCAGAACTTCCACCCCCCGGTCCTGCAGATGCAAAAATCCGGTCACCCCTGAAGCCGCAACCATACCGATCAGGGCCGCGGGCCAGGTCGGACGATACCGCTTGACGAGAATGATGATGCCCATGGCGCCCAGACCGAGTCCCAGGCTCAACAGGTGGGTCTCGTCGGCAGCCAGGACGAGGCTCTTGACGGTCTCCCCCAGTTCGGGCGTGCTGGCGAACTCCACCCGCAGCAGGTGGCGCAGCTGGTTGAAGCTGATCAGGATGCCGGCCCCTGCCGTGAACCCCACGACCACGCTGTCGGAGACGAAGTTGACCAGCACCCCCATGCGAAGCAGGCCCATCAACACCTGTAGCACGCCCACGATGATGGCCATGTACCCGGCCGCCACCAGGAACTGGGGGCTGCCCGGCGGGGCCACCGTCAGGAGCGAAGCCAGGACCAGCAGGCTGATGGCGTTGGTCGGTCCCGTGTTCAAGTGGCGGGAGGAACCCCACAGGGCTCCGATCACCGCAGCCACCACCGCGGAATACAGCCCCATCTGGGGGGGCAACTCCGCGATCATGGCGTAGGCGATGGCCTGCGGCAACACCACCACCGCCACGGTGAGTCCCGCCATGAGATCCGGGCGCAGGTTGTCCGGCGTATATCCCTTGAACACCTGGGCCGGACGCAGGAAAAAGACCGATTCCTCGGCCGCCCAGCGACGCAGATCCGCCCAGCGGGATGTCTTTCCTTCGCTCACTTCACCCGGTGTTCCGTTTTTATGATTCTCCGGGTGCCCGTTTCGTAACGAAGCACCATGGAATGGGTGTCCACCTTGTCACCGTGATACCTGACGCCGTGAAGCAGCAGGCCGTCGGAAATGCCGGTGGCCGAGAAATAGACTTCTTCGCCCTGAACCATGTCCCGGCAGGAAAGGACGCGTTCCAGATCCATGCCGCCATCCAGGCAGGCCTGCCGTTCGTCCTGCGACTGGGGGGCGATCCTGCCCAGCATGGCCCCGCCCAGCGCCTTGACCGCGCAGGCCGCGATCAGGCCCTCGGCCGCGCCTCCGATGCCCAACATCACGTCGACGGGCGAGCCGACGTCGGCCGCCAGCAGGGCTCCGCCCACGTCGCCGCCGGAGCGCAGGAAGACCCGCGCTCCCGCTTGGCGAACATCGTGGATCAGTTGCTTGTGCCGGGGCCGGTCCACGATGAAGACGACCACGTCCTGGACGTCCTTGCCCTTGGCGCGCGCCACCGCGGCCAGGGTCCAGCCCGGCGGGGCGTCGAGAGCTTCGGGACCAATGGTGTCGGCCACGGTGCGATCGACGACGAGTTTGTCCATGTACACGGCCGGACCGGGCTTCCACATGGCGCCGGGCGGTGCGAAGGCGGCCACCGCCAGGGCGCCCGATTTCCCTTCGGCCACCAGGCCGGCCCCGTCGATGGCGTTGACCTCGACATCGAGTTCCGGCCCCTTGCCGTTGCCCACGGTACTCTGACTGTTCAGCGGTGAGTGGCCTCCGATGCGGCCTTCCTCTCCACAGATGATGCGGCCTTTCATGGGCAACAGGTTCAGGGCCGCAGCCATCGCGTCCTGGGCGGCGACATCCACCCCGTGGCGATCGTCCAGACCCATGAAACGCCCGGCGGCCAGAGCCGCCGCTTCGGTGGCGCGGACCAGATCGAGTCCCGGGTGAGGCGGCGGCGGACGTTTGCCGGTTACGTTGCTGACGGGAAAATCGGTCATGACGGACCCCTTTGCGGGTGAGGTGCATTTGATTTCATGATACGGGCACGCGGGCGGACCGTCAGCATAAACCGGAGCAGCGTGTTCGGCTCCAGGTCCTGAAATGGCGAGACAGCCGCGCAACTTCCTGTAGATTGAGGTCCATGGAACTCGATGCCGACATCTGTTACCGCGCCGTCAAAAGCCGCGACGCCCGTTTCGATGGTCGATTCTTCACCGGGGTGAAGACCACCGGGATCTACTGCCGGCCCGTGTGTCCGGCGGTGACCCCCCGCCGCCAGAACGTGGAATTCTATCAGTGCGCCGCCGCGGCTGAGAAGGCCGGCTTCCGGCCCTGCAAGAGGTGTCGCCCGGAGACCTCGCCCGGTACACCGGCCTGGCTGGGCACCTCGGCCACCGTGTCGCGTGCGTTGCGTTATATCGGCGAGGGTTGTCTGGACGGCGGCAGCGTGGAAGACCTGGCCCTCAGGCTGGGCATGGGCGGTCGCCATCTGGCCCGGCTTTTCGAGGATCATCTGGGGGCCGCCCCTGTTGCCGTTGCCCAGACCCGGCGAGTGCATTTCGCGCGCAACCTGATTGAACAGACTGACCTGCCCATGGCCCGCATCGCCCTGGCTGCGGGTTTCGGTTCGGTGCGGCGGTTCAACGTGCTGGTCAAACAGGTGTTCGGCGCCACGCCCACCCGGCTGCGTCAACAGACGGGAACGGTTTCGACCGCGGGGAATTCCCTGGTTTACCGTCTGGCCTATCGCCCGCCCTACGATTGGACCGCGCTGGCTTCCTTTTTGGAGGGCCGGGCGATTCCCGGCGTCGAGCTGGTCACGCCCGAAGCCTACCGGCGCACCATCGCGGTGGACGGAAAATCCGGGACCCTGGAAGTGGCGCCCATCAAGGGCCGGGACCACCTCTTGCTGAGCGTCTCCCTTCAAGACCTGGATGGGGTGATCGGCCTGGTATCCCGGGTTCGGCGGATGTTCGACTGCGGCGCAGATCCAGCCGTCATCGGCGATCATCTGGCGGCCGATCCCCTGTTGGCTCCCCTGGTCAAGCAGCGTCCCGGGCTGCGGCTGCCCTCGGCCTGGGATCCCTTCGAAATGGCAGTGCGCGCCATCCTGGGCCAGCAGGTTTCCGTTGCCGCGGCGACCACGATCGCCGGACGCCTGGTGGATCGGCTGGGCACGCCTCTTGCCTCGCCACTGGACGGGTTGACCCACCTGTTCCCCGCGCCTGCGGCGGTGGCCGAGGCGGATCTCTCCGGGCTTGGGCTCACCTCCAAGCGCGCCGAGACCGTGAAGGGGTTCGCCGTCGCGGTCGCCGCCGGCCGACTGGTCCTGGATGCCCCGCTGGGTGTCGAGGAGTTTGCCGCGCGGATGGTCGCGCTGCCCGGCATCGGCCCCTGGACGGCCCAGTATGTGGCCATGCGCGCGTTGGGCGAACCCGACGGATTTCCCGCTTCGGATCTTGGCCTGAAACATGCCTCACGGGGCGTGGACCTCGCCGCCCGCGCGGAAGACTGGCGGCCCTGGCGCTCCTACGCCGCTCTGCATCTGTGGGCGAGTTTGAATGATCTGGATGATTGACCCACGGAAAGGACCGCCCATGGACACGATCTGGTTTGCCGAGCTGAACAGTCCTCTCGGAAAATTGACCCTGGAAAGCGACGGCAAGGCCCTGACCCGCATCCGACTGCCCGAGGAAAAGTGGCGGCCGGACCCCGGGGTGCACCGGGTGCGCAAGCCCGACCTGTTCAAGGATGCGGCCGCCCAGCTCGGCGCCTATTTCCGGGGTGAACGGAACAGCTTCGATCTCCAGCTGAATCCCCGGGGAACCCCCTTCCAGAAAAAGGTCTGGGATCTGCTGCGGGAGATCCCCCGCGGCCAGACCATCACCTACGGCGAGCTGGCCGCGAGGGCCGGTAATCCCAAGGCCTCGCGCGCCGTGGGCGCGGCCAACGGCAAGAATCCGCTCCCCATCGTCATTCCCTGCCACCGGGTGATCGGATCGGGCGGCAAGTTGACCGGATACGCGGGCGGGCTCAAGGCGAAGAAGATGCTGCTGGAGATCGAAGGAGGGCTCGCGGCCGGGGCTTGATCTGATTTTATTCGGAATCGCGCTTGATCTCGTTGATGGTCTGGTCAAGTCGCTGCAGGAACTTGGAACGGTCCTTCTTCGTGAACGGCGGCGGGCCCTTGGTCATTTCGCCCTGGTCGCGGAGCATGGTCAGCAGCTGCCGCGAGGCCAGAGCGTCGCTGATGTTCTCCTCCGTGAACGGCCGTCCCTTGTGGCCGATCACCCGCGCCTCGTTGTCCAGGCAGCGGGCGGCCAGCGGAAAATCGCCCGTGATGACGATGTCGTCCTTTGCGGCGTGTTCGGCGATCCAGTCGTCCGCTGAATCCAACTCCTTGTCGACCACGACCAGCTTGAGCCAACCGGCGCCCGGCACGCGCATCCACGAGTTGGCCACCAGGGTCACGTCCAGGCCGTAGCGTTGGGCCACCTTGTAGATTTCCTGCTTTACGGGGCAGGCGTCGGCGTCGACGTAGATGTGCGGCACTTGTCCGCCTTTCAGTCCTGAATCCAGACCGTCCCTGGAAAATCCTGGGCGAAATTTCCATGGTGGGCCATATTGTGGAATCATCAGTATATGTGTAATCCCGCACACTCCAACCGGGGAAAAAACATGGCCTTGAAAGTCGAAGTGTCCATTGGGGAATTCCTGGACAAGATGACCATCCTCGAGATCAAGTCCGAACGGATCAAGGGCGATGAAAAACTCCTCAACGTGAACCGGGAACTCGACCTGTTGCGCAGGACCTGGGCCGATTCACCGCTGAGCGCCGCCGACACAGGCGATCTGGTCCCGAAATTGAAGGCGGTCAACGAGAGGCTGTGGGACATCGAGGACGACATCCGCCGGCAGGAGGCTGCCGGCGCGTTCGGCGAGGAATTCATACGCCTGGCCCGTTCGGTCTACCAACAGAATGACGACCGCGCCCGTCTCAAGTACGAACTGAACCGACGGCTGGGCAGTGACCTGGTTGAAGAAAAGTATTATCCGGACTACACTCCACCATCGTCTTAGCTGTCCGTTCGTCTTCACGGAGGTTGTTTCTTGCGGCGTCTTCCTGCGATTCCACTGGCTTTCATGCTGATCGCGACCATTTTTCTATTGGCGGCCACAGGCCCGGGTTCCCTTTTCGCACAGGAGGCCGAATCTTCCCCCGACAGCGTCGAGGTCCGGATTGAGCCCACCGACCTGATGCGCGCCCAGCAGCTCCTGGGCACTCTGCAGGCCGAACTCGACAGCCTGTTTGTTCTCGAAACCCAGTTCCGGGACGCGGAAGACGAGCAACTCCAGCTGCTCCGGATCCAGAGTGAACGGCACATCGGGATAATCGACGACATTCAGCCCGATCTGATGAAGCTCCTGCCCAAACTGGATGAATCCGCTCCGGAGACCGCGAAAATACGGCAGGAAACGGCCAAGTTTCTCATTGCCAAGTTCCACGGTTACGAACGGGCTCTCGAGTCGTGGTCGCGGGAAATCGACATCCTTCGGAACCAACGCTCGGACGCCTCCGCGGAAAATCTGGGAGACCTGGAAGCCCAGATAGGAGAGGCGCGGGATCGGCTGAATCGTCTTTTTCCCGAGTTGAAAGAAATCATCGAGGATGCAGACTCTCTGGACATCGATACCCGTAAAGCCTGGAACCGGTTCGACCGGATCCTGCACAACCGGGCGGAGGCTCTGGTCGGCAGGCTTCAGATCGCCGTGAACACCCGGGAAAATCTTGGAAAGAAGATCAAGACCAGTGAGCAGGCCGGGACTCCCGAATCCGAGATCGGCCTTGAGCGCGCCCGGTTGCAGTACGCCGAGGCCCGCGTCCAGGGCGTGGCCAAGAGCCTGAAAATCACGGTGGACCTTCTGGGCGCCAGGGGTTTCGAGACCACGCAGTACCGCCAGTTCATCATCAAGACCACCGGCGAGATATCCGAAAGGATCCTGGATCCGCGGGTCCTGCTCGGCCTCACCAAGGATTTCCTCGAGGACCTGGGGCTGTGGTTCAAGGACAACGGTCCCACCATCCTGGTAAAGTTGCTGATCATCCTGGCCTCGGTTGTATTTTTCCGGCTCGCATTCCGATTCGGCTGGTGGCTGTTGCGCCTGGTTGGCCTGATCAAGCTCACCAAGCTCATGATTCAGCTTGGACACAGCCTGATCGGTCCGATATCCACAATCATCGGCCTGTTCTTCGGCCTGTGGCTGGTCGGCGCCGACCCGACCACCCTGCTGGCCGGCGCGGGTGTGGCCGGCGTGGTCATCGGTTTCGCGTTGCAGGATTCGCTGGCCAATCTCGCGGCGGGATTCTTCATCCTGGCCACACGGCCCTTCGACGTGGATGACGTCATCCGCACCGGAACCGTGGTCGGAACCGTCAAGGCCATGTGGATCGCCAACACGACGGTCCTCACCTTCGATGGCCGGCGTCTGCTCATCCCGAACCGCAAGATCTGGTCGGATATCATCGAGAACCGGTCGGTCGAGCCTTTGCGGCGGGTGGACTTCACCGTGCGAGTGGGTTACGAAGAGGACATCGACCAAGCCATCGCCATTCTCCACGATCTGGTCAAAGGCGAGGAGCGGGTGCTGGACCGGCCAGCGACCTCGGTCTTCGTGTCGGAGTGGGCCGATTCCTGGGTGGAAATCGCCGTCCGACCCTGGGCCCGCAATGAAAACTGGTGGCCGCTCATGACGGATCTGCCGCGGCTGGTCGTGCTGCGCTTCGCCGAAGAGGGCATCAAGATT
Organism: uncultured bacterium; assembly: GCA_965369705.1. Classification (GTDB taxonomy): domain Bacteria; phylum Krumholzibacteriota; class Krumholzibacteriia; order LZORAL124-64-63; family LZORAL124-64-63; genus JAGLCY01. Next base: position 3,701 of record CBDURF010000076.1, on the reverse strand, counting down.
CCGTATCCGCGCAGGGAGATGGGGAGACGCGCGGGTCAGCAGCCTCGCCGACCCGGCGAAGGCGAGTCGGCACAGGTTGGGCCCCTTGATTGATCTTTAAGTAGGGTTTTTGCCCCGGACGACGAAAAGTGCCCCCGGGGATCCTGGCTCGGCAGGTCGCCGCGCTGATGATCACCGGCGGAGAACCGGCCGAGCGGGTAGGGGTGCCGGCCTTTGGTGCCTGGCGTTTTAGAAACCGGAAGGTCTCTTCCTGGGCCGGATTTTTTATCCCTTCGCCAGCCCCCCAAGGCGATGGTGAAAGACATCTAATCATTGACAATCTTTCTCCTTTTTGCTCAACTGCTGAAACATGGGGCGGTCCGACAAGAGGGTGAAAAACATACCCTTTATCTAGATATCCCCTGAGCTCGTCGCGTGCCCATGGCCGGCGGGTACCGCCTCAATGAAATGGATCACCACCCATGATCTGGCTCGAGTTGGCCATTCTCCTGGCCTGCATCGTGATCGGTGCCCGTTTCGGCGGGATCGCCCTGGGTGCGGTCGCCGGTATCGGACTGATCATTTTCGTTTTCGTACTGGGTGCGCCTCCCGGCGGACCTCCCGCCGCGGTCCTGGGAATGATCATCGCGGTGATCACCGCGCTGGCCACCATGCAGGCCGCCGGCGGGTTGGACTACCTGGTGCTTTTGGCGCAAAAGGTCCTGCGTCGCAATCCGCAGAACATCACCTTCCTGGCCCCCCTGGTCACCTACGTGCTCGTCGCCGCCTGCGGCACCCAGCATGTGGTCTACGCCATCCTGCCGGTCATCGCCGAAACCGCGCGCAAGGCCGGAGTTCGGCCGGAACGTCCCATGTCGATCAGCGTGATCGCGGCCCAGCACGGTCTCATCGCCTCCCCCATCTCGGCGGTCACCGTGGCGGTGCTCGGAGTGCTCGCGCCGATGGGCGTCAGCCTGCCAAAGATCCTCATAGTGATCGTGCCCTCGACGCTCATCGCCGTAATGGTCGGCGCGCTTTCGGTGGCCTGGCGGGGCAAGCCGCTCGAGGATGAGGACCTGCCGCAGACCGAAGCCGCGGAGACCAGGTCGACCGGTGGAGAACTGGCGGAACTCGAAGGATCCGCCCTGACTCGCGCGCGTGGCTCGACCCTGGTTTTCCTCGCCGGGATCGTTTTCGTGGTGCTGCTCGGCATCTTCGATGAGATGCGCCCCGAGTACCGGATCCTGGTGGAGGGCGTGCAGCAGTACGACCAGGTGGACATGGCCGCGGCCATCATGATCATCATGCTGGGTGTCGCGGGTTTCATCATGATCTTCTTCAAGGCCAGCCCCGAAATTGCCATGAAGGGCAGCATCATGAAGGGCGGGATGACCGCCGTGATCAGCATCCTGGGTGTGGCCTGGCTCGGTTCCTCGTTCTTCGAGCACAACCGCGAGTTCATCGTCGAAGGCATTTCCGGATTGATCAACCAGCACCCCTGGGTTTACGCGCTCGGTCTCTTCACGCTTTCGATCATGCTCTTCAGTCAGGCCGCGACGATCGTCACGCTCATGCCGGTCGCCGTCGCGGCGGGGATGTCGGTTGGTCTGCTCGTGGGGCTCTACCCCGCGGTGAACGGCCTCTTCGTGCTGCCCACCTACGGGACGGTGCTCGCCGCGGTCTCCTTCGACCAGACCGGCACCACCCGCATCGGCAAATATCTTTTGAATCACAGTTTCATGATACCCGGTTTGGTGACGACCGCCTCGGCGGTTGTCCTGGCCATGCTGATCGTTTCCATCGTCGGCCTGTAGGGCCTCAAAGGGAGGGTTTAGAGATGAACAGGTTGAAATTTGGCGTGTTCGCCATGCTGATCGTGATGAGTAGCCTGGCTTCGGCGCAGGAGTTCCGGACCGAACACGATCTGCTGGGGGAAAAACAGATCCCCGCCGAGGCCTATTACGGCGTGCAGACCGCCCGCGCCCTTGAGAACTTCCAGATCTCGGGTACGCCCCTTTATCGCTATCCCGAGCTGGTGAACGCCCTGGCCTTGGTGAAGCTGGCCGCGGCGCGCGCCAACAATCAGGCCGGAGCGCTCAAGGACGACGTTCTGGACGGTATCGAAAAGGCCGTCGCCGCCATCCTGGAAGGCGAGTACCACGACCAGTTCCTGGTGGATCTCTACCAGGGTGGCGCGGGCACCTCGACGAACATGTGCGCCAACGAGGTGATCGCGAACGTGGCCCTGGAAAAGATGGGTCACAAGCTGGGCAGCTACGACATCGTCGAACCCCACGACGATCTGAACATGTCGCAGTCGACCAACGACTTCTATCCCACCGCGCTGAAGGTGGCGATGCTGCGTTACAACGAGCCACTGCTGAAGGAGTTGGACGCGTTGGCGACCGCTTTCGAGGCCAAGGGCGAAGAGTTCAACGAGATCCTCAAGATGGGCCGCACCGAACTGCAGGACGCGGTGCCGATGACCATGGGCCAGGAGTTCCACGCCTTCGGCTCGGGCCTGCGTGCCCAGATCGCAACGATCCAGACTCTCGAGAAGGAACTGTACGGCGTGAACATGGGCGGCACCGCGATCGGGACCAAGCTCAATGCGGTCGAGGGCTTTCCCGAGTACTGCGCGGAGCATCTGGCCAAGATCACGGGCAAGCCGATCTACAGCTCGGAGGACCTGGTCGCCGCGACATCCGACTTGCACGGATTCGTGATGTACTCCTCGGCGCTGCGCGGACTCGCCGTGCGCCTGAACAAGACCGCCAACGACCTGATCCTGCTCTCCTCGGGGCCGCGGACCGGATTCTACGAATTCAATCTGCCCGCCATGCAGCCGGGATCCTCGATCATGCCCGGCAAGGTGAATCCCGTCATGCCCGAGCTGGTCAACTGTGTCGCCATGCAGGTGATCGGCAACGACCTGACGGTGGCCTATGCCCAGAGCTTCGGGCAGCTTCAGCTGAACGCCTACGAGCCGGTGGTCGCCGCGGCGATCCTGGAATCCCAGGTACTCCTTATCAACACCCTGCGCACTTTCCGTGAGCGCTGCGTGGAGGGCATCACCGCCAACCCGGACCAGGTCAAGCAGATGGTGGAGCGCAGCATCGGCATCGTGACCGCGCTGAATCCCGTGCTCGGCTACGACACCGCGACGGAAATCGCCGCCGAAGCGCTGAAGACCGGCAAGGGAGTGCTGGAAATCGTTCGCGAGCGGAAGCTGCTCGACGAAGCCGAGCTCGAGAAGATTTTGGACCCCAAGGCAATGACCGGACAGAAATAGAGACGGAAGGCCGCGACGAAACCGGGACAATAGACACGTCCGGGAAACAACCGGACGTCAATTGAAAGGGAATCACATGAAGAAGCTTATCCTATTCGGGACCGCGCTCCTGCTGTGCGCCATGTTCGTGAGCCTTGTCCAGGCCGAGAACCTGCCGAAGGTAGTGATTCTCGCCACCGGCGGGACCATCGCCGGCTCGGCGGAGACCGAAACCACCGCGGGTTACCAATCCGGACAGGTCGGAGTGGATGTCCTGCTGGCCGCGGTGCCCGATCTGGCGAAAATCGCGGACTGCACCGGTGAACAGATCGCCAACGTGGGCAGCCAGAACATGAACGACGAGGTCTGGTTGGCTCTCGCCAAGCGCATCAACGAGCTGGCGAAGACGGATATCGACGGGATCGTCATCACTCACGGCACCGACACCATG
>CBDURF010000075.1:0-15400 GCA_965369705.1 uncultured bacterium | reverse complement strand
CGATGGTGCCGACGTTCACATGGTCTTTTGTGCGTTCAAACTTTTCGCGTGCCATTACTGGCCACCTCCTGAAAAGTGCCTAAAACCCGACTCGAATCCCGGCTTTAAGCTCCAGCGTACAACCGCGTGATCTTCGCGGCGATTTTCTCCGGCACCCTGTCGTACCGAGCCAACTGCATGGAAAACACTCCCCGTCCCTGGGTCAACGAGCGTAGCTGTGTTGCGTAGCCGAACATCTCGACCAGGGGAACCACCGCGTGGACCACCTGGATGCCGCCCTGCTGATCCATCCCGGTCACCTGACCCCGACGCGAACTCAGATGTCCGGTCACGTCACCCAGAAAATCCGGGGGAACGTTGATCTCCACGGACATGACCGGTTCCAGCAGGACCGGCTCCGCGGCCTTGGCGCCGTCCCACAGAGCGGTGACGGCCGCGTTTCGGAATCCCATCTCCGTCGACTCCCCTTCGTCGAACTTGCCGCCGACCAGCCTGATGGCGACGTCGACCAGGGGATATCCAGCCAGCACTCCCGTTTCGCAGGCCTGCTTGGCCGAGTTCTCTATGTAGGGAACGAACTCCGCTGGGATCACATCCCCGTCCACCAGGTTGACGAAGGTGTTGCCCGTTCCGTAATCGCCCGGAGCGATGACCAGCTCCACTTCGGCGAAATTCGTCTTCCCGGCCAGCTCCTTCGAGAATTTCCCGTGGGATCTCGTTTCGCTGGTAACCGTCTCGCGATAGGCCACCTGCGGCCGTCCCACGCTGCAGGCGACGCGGTGTTCCCGCAAAAGCCTGTCGATCATGATCTCCAGGTGCAGTTCGCCCATGCCCCAGATCACCGTCTGGCCGCTGTCGGGGTCCTTCCTCACCTGGAAGGAGGGATCCTCGTCGGCCATGGACCGCAGGGCCTCGCCCAGCTTGTCCTGATCGGCCTTCGTCTTCGGCTCGATGGCCATGTAGATGACCGGTTCGGCGAAGTTCATGGCCTCGAGCAGCAGGGGTTGTTCCTGCACGGTCAAGGTATCCCCGGTGCGGATCTCCTTGAAGCCGACCACCGCGACGATGTCGCCGGTCCTGACCTCCGTGAGATCCTCGCGCTTGTCCGCGTGCATGCGCAGCAGGCGCTGGATCCGTTCCCGCTTGCCCGTGTTGACGTTCAGGACCGTCTTGCCGGCGTTCAGCTTGCCGCTGTAGACCCTCATGAAGGCCAGCCGTCCGGCGAAGGGATCGGCCAGGATCTTGAAGGCCAGGGCGCTGAACGGTTCCTCGTCGCCCGGGCTGCGGGTCTCCACCCCTTCCCCGTCTTTCCCGGTGCCCACGATGGGGGGCCGGTCCAGGGGCGAGGGCAGAAAATCGACGATCGCGTCAAGCAGCTTCTGCACGCCCTTGTTCTTCAGGGCCGATCCGCAGAAGACCGGAACGATTTCCCCGGCCAGGGTGGCGCGCCTGATGCCCGCCATGAGCTGCTCGACCGTCGGCTCGGTCTCCGTCAAAAAGAGCTCTGCCAGCTCTTCGTCCACCTCGGCCGCGGTTTCGATCAACTCGGCCCGCGCGGCTTCCGCTTCGGCCGCCATTTCGGCGGGTATCTCCACGGTTTCGAAGGTGGCGCCCAAGTCCTCCTCGTTGAGGATCCGAGCGTTCATCTCCAGAAGATCGACGACTCCGATGAAGGCCTCTTCCACGCCGATGGGAATATTCACCTTCAGCGGCCTGGCGCCCAAGCACTCGACCATGCTCGCGACGGCCCGCCCGAAATCCGCCCCCAGCCTGTCCATCTTGTTGATGAACGCGATCCGGGGCACTTGGTAACGGTCGGCCTGCCGCCAGACGGTTTCGGACTGGGGCTCTACCCCGCCGACCCCGCAAAAGATGGCCACCGCGCCATCCAGAACCCTTAGGCTGCGTTCCACCTCCGCGGTGAAATCGACATGCCCGGGAGTGTCGATGATGTTGATCTGGTGGTCCCGCCACCGGCAGGTCGTGGCCGCGGACATGATCGTGATCCCGCGTTCCCGTTCCTGCTCCATGTAATCCATCTGGGTGGCGCCGTCATCAACGTCGCCGGGGCGGTGCACTCGTCCGGTGTAGTAAAGGATCCGCTCGGTCGTCGTCGTTTTACCGGCGTCGATGTGAGCCATGATCCCGATATTCCGGATCAATTCGAGCGCGACTTCGCGAGTCACCACCTACTCCCAGAGGGTGCGGGGACCGGACCGCCGGAAAAATCCTTCGGGCGATACCCAGACCCAACCAAACAACGCGCACATGACCCCGTCGGCAGGGCAGTACGTCTCCTTTGCCTCTGATCCCTGCGATTCCTTTCGCGGGACACATTCAGGCTATTCGAATTTGCAGTCCATCCGTGTGTAATAGCGCTAACTGGCGAACGAGAGGGACCCTTACCAGCGGCAGTGGGCGAACGCTCGGTTCGCTTCAGCCATACGGTGAGTGTCTTCGCGCTTCTTGATAGACGGTCCTTCGTTTTTGCTCGCCATCAACAGTTCAGCCGCCAGCCGTTCGGAAAAGGTGTTCTCGGGGCGGCTGCGGGCGAAACCGATCAGCCAGCGCATGGCCAGCTGGGTCCGCCGTTCGTTCCGGACCTCGACGGGCACCTGGTAGGTGGCCCCTCCGATGCGCCGGGATTTCACTTCCACACTGGGCTTGACATTGTTCAGGGCGCTCCGGAAGACATCGATGCCCTCCTGGCCGCTCTTATCCTTGATCAGGTCCAGTGCGTGGTAGATAGACTTTTCGGAGACGCTGCGCTTGCCGGCCCGCATGCAGTAGTTGATGAACTTGGTCACCATCACGTCGCCGTACCGGGGATCGGCCGGCGGAGTTCGCTTTTCGGGGGACCTGCGTCGCGACATTTCTTTTCTCCTGAGCGGTCTATCCGCTATCTGCGCCGGCTGTTGGCCGGCAAAAAATCAACCTGCGCCATCATACGCAAAACTGGCGCGAATCTCGTGGGCGGCCTCTACGAGCGGGGCCGTTTGGCGCCGTACTTGGAACGGCCTTGGCGACGGTCATCGACGCCGGAGGCATCCTGGGTGCCGCGGATGATGTGGTAGCGGACACCGGGAAGATCTTTCACCCGTCCGCCCCGGACCAGCACGATGCTATGTTCCTGCAGGTTGTGACCCTCGCCGGGAATGTAGGCGGTCACCTCGATGCCATTGGTCAGCCGGACACGCGCGATCTTTCGCAGAGCCGAGTTGGGCTTCTTGGGCGTCTGGGTATAGACGCGTGTGCATACACCCTTGCGCTGGGGACAGGCCTGCAGCGCCGGGCATTTACTTTTCTTGGTCTGGGGCTTGCGGCCCTTCCGGACTAACTGACTCAGTGTAGGCAACTTCGAACTCCTGCAATTCGGGCCCTATTCGGGCCCTATTCGGACCTTATTCGGAACTTCCAGTCCAATTTCTCTAATATCAGCCAAGCTCATGTAAAAACACGGGTTAGGCACAATCAGATACAACGGCAGCCGCAACCGGCCGCAGTCGTGGACCGGGAACATTAATCGCAGGATAAAGCTTTGTCAAGGTTTGCGGGATTTTTTTGGCATTATTTGAGGCCCTGGCCCGGATGGTCGCTGGACTGAGGCACTGGTCCGGGGAATAACCCGTTAAGTAGGGGCCCCCTATACAAATAGAATCCGGGTAATCCGCAGGACCGCCCGAAGGGCCGTCCGAGGACATCCCGGATTCTATTTGTATAGGGGGCCCCTACTTAACGGGTTATTCCCCGGACGCGGCTTCCGCCTCCGCCTCCATCTCGGCCGCAATCTCGGCGGCCAGGGCCGCGGAGATCTCATGCTCCTGAATGCCCTCGATGATGCGGTCATCTTCCTCCGCGGGCTCTTCCACGGCCAGGTACTTGAAATCGTTCAGCCCCGTACCGGCGGAGATCAGGTGACCCATGATCACGTTCTCCTTGAGGCTGCGCAATTCGTCGCGCTTGCCGCGGGCAGCAGCATCGGTCAGCACCCGAGTCGTTTCCTGGAAGCTGGCGGCGCTGATGAAGCTGTCGGTCGTCAGACTGGCCTTGGTGATCCCCAGCAGGAGAGGCTCGAAGGTGGCCGGCTCCAACTCGGTTTCGCCCTTGGACCGCAGATCCATGTTCTTCTTGTGGATGTTGCGGTTGAACTCCTCGATTTCCTGCTTGGCGACCTGCTCGTCCTCCAGGAACGGCGTATCGCCCGGGGAGATGATCATGACCTTGCGCAGCATCCGCGAGACGATGATCTCGATGTGCTTGTCGTTGATCTTCACGCCCTGCAGGCGGTAGACCTCCTGCACCGCGTTGACCAGGTACTTCTGCACCTCACCCACGCCCTTGATGGACAGGATGTCCATGGGGTTGATGGGGCCCTCGGTCAGGCGGTCGCCGGCCAGGACGTGCTCGCCCTCGTAGGTCCGGATGTGCTTGCCGTGTGGAATGGTGTATTCCTTATCCCCACCGTCCTCGCCGACCACGGCCACCTTGCGCTGGCCGCGGGTCGTTCCGCGGAACTCGACCACGCCGTCGATTTCGGTGACGGTCGCCGATTCCCGAGGCTTGCGGGCCTCGAAGAGCTCGGCCACGCGGGGCAGACCGCCGGTGATATCGCCGGACTGAGCCACTTCACGGGGAATCTTGGCGAGATGGGTGCCGGCAGGCACCTTCTGGCCGTCCTCCACCAGCAGGAAGGCGCCGGTGGGCAGGATGTACTCGGCAATCTTCCGTCCGGTCTTGGCGTTGATGATCTGAATGGCCGGATGCACGCTCTTGTCGGCGCTCTCGACGATCACCGGCTGCTTCATCCGCGTCTTCTCGTCCAGATCCACGCTCAGGGTCAGACCCTGGATGATGCCGCTGAAGGCCACGATTCCCGTGCTCTCGCTCAGGATGAAGTCCGCGAACGGATCCCACTCGAAGATGGGATCGTTCAGCTGCACCTTCTGCTTGTCTTTTACCATCACGACTGCGCCGTAGGGTACCGTCATCTGGCTGCGGGTGATCCCGGAATCCAGCACCAGCGACATCTCGCCCTTGCGGCCGATCGAGACCATCTGCTTGTCGGCGTCCTTGACCAGTTTGACATCCTTGTTGAACACGATCTTGCCGGCGGCCGCGGCAAGCTTGGTCGTCTGCTCGACGATGCGGCTGGCCGTACCGCCGATATGGAAGGTCCGCAGCGTAAGCTGCGTGCCCGGCTCGCCGATGGACTGGGCGGCCATGACCCCGACCGGTTCACCGATGTCCACCAGCTTGTGCTCGGACAGGTTGTAACCGTAGCACAGGGCGCAGATTCCGTGCTTGCTCTCGCAGGACAGAACCGAACGCATGAGCACGCTCTGGATGCCCGAGTCCTCGATATTGGCGGCCAGATCCTTGTCGATCACCACACCGGCGTCGGCAATGACGTTGCCGTTGCCGTCGATGATGTCCTCGGCGCTGGTCCTTCCGATGATCCGCTCGGACAGGGACTCGATGGTCTTCTCACCCTCCTGGAGGGAGGAGATCTCGACCCCGCGCAGGGTGCCGCAGTCGTGTTCGTTGACCACGATGTCCTGAGCCACGTCGACCAGGCGGCGCGTGAGATAACCCGCGTCGGCGGTCTTCAGGGCCGTATCGGCCAGGCCCTTGCGGGCGCCGTGGGTAGAGATGAAGTACTCGAGCATGGTCAACCCCTCGCGGAAGTTCGCGATGATGGGCTGCTCGATGATCTCACCGAACCCTCCGGTGATCTTCTTCTGGGGCTTGGCCATCAGACCGCGCATGCCGGCCAGCTGCTTGATCTGGTCGGCGGAACCCCGAGCGCCCGAGGCGTTCATCATGTAGACCGAATTGAAACCCTGGTCGTCGGTCTTCAGGTGGTCGAACATGCGGTCCCGGACTTCGTTGGTCACCTGGGTCCACTTGTCGATCACCTTGTTGTAACGTTCCCGGTTGGTGATCACACCATCCCGGTGATCGCGTACGTAACCGTCCACGATTTTCTGGGCGGCGGTGACGATGGCGCCCTTCTCCGGCGGAATGATGATGTCGTCGATCCCGATGGAGATCCCGCCCTCCGTGGCGTGGTGGAAGCCCAGCTCCTTCAGCCGGTCCAGAAATTCCATGCAGGCGGTCATGCCCATCTTGGCATGCACCTCGCCCACGATCCGGGACAGATCCTTCTTGTTCAGCGGCTTGTTCACGAAAGCCATGCTTTCGGGAAGGATTTCGTTGAACATGACGCGTCCGATGGTCGTCTCGATGGTGCCGCGCTCGCCACCCATGCGGATTTTCACCAGGGCGTGTTTGGCGATAATGCCAGCCTCGTAGGCGCTGTAGACGTCGGCCTCGTCGGCGAAGAACTTGCCTTCGCCCTTGGCACCTGGCCGATCCAGGGTCAGGTAGTGGCATCCCAGCACCATGTCCTGGCTCGGCGAAGCCACGGGCTCGCCGTTGGCCGGCGACAGGATGTTCAGCGGCGACAGCATCAGCAGCCGCGCCTCGAGCTGGGCCTCGTAGCCCAGGGGCACGTGCACGGCCATCTGGTCGCCGTCGAAGTCGGCGTTGAAGGCGGTGCAGACCAGCGGGTGGATGCGGATCGCCTTGCCCTCGATGAGCACGGGTTCGAAGGCCTGAATGCCCAGGCGGTGCAGGGTCGGGGCACGGTTCAGCAGGACCGGATGGTCCTTGATGATCTCTTCCAGGATGTCCCAGACCTCGGGACGCTCCTGCTCGACGAGCTTTTTGGCGCTCTTGACGGTCTGGACGTAACCCTTCTCCTCCAGCTTGCGGATGATGAAGGGTTTGAACAGCTCCAGGGCCATGCTCTTGGGCAGGCCGCACTGGTAGAGCTTCAGCTCGGGCCCGACGACGATCACCGAGCGGCCTGAATAATCGACGCGCTTGCCGAGCAGGTTCTGCCGGAAACGTCCCTTCTTGCCCTTGATCATGTCGCTGAGGGATTTCAGTGGACGGTTGCCCTGACCCTTGACCGCGCGTGAGCGGCGACCGTTGTCGAACAGGGCATCCACGGCCTCCTGCAGCATCCGCTTCTCGTTGCGCAGGATTACGCCGGGCGCCTTGATCTCGATCAGCTTCTTCAGCCGATTGTTGCGGTTGATCACCCGGCGGTACAGATCATTCAGATCACTGGTGGCGAACCGGCCGCCGTCCAGCGGCACCAACGGGCGCAGATCGGGCGGCAACACCGGAACAACGTCCAGGATCATCCAATCGGGCTTGTTGTTGCTTTGCCGGAAGGAATCCAGGATCTTCAGCCGCTTCAGGGTGGATTTCTTGCGCTGCACCGAGCTCTCGGTCTTGACCTGGGCCCGCAGTTCCTGGTTCAGTTCCTCGAGATTGAGGTTCGCCAGGAGCTTGCGCACGGCCTCGGCGCCCATCTCCATCTGGCACTCCCATTCGGGGTGCTCCTCCTTCATCTCCCACCATTCCTCGTCGCTGAGGACATCACCCACCTGCAACTCGGTGTTGCCGGGTTCGATGACCACGCTCGACTCGTAATAGAGGATCCTCTCGAGGTCCTTGACCTTCATGGCCAGCATCTGCCCGATGCGGCTGGGCAGACCCTTGAAGAACCAGATGTGGGCGATGGGTACGGCCAACTCGATGTGGCCGAGGCGCTCGCGTCTCACCTTGCTCTGGGTGACCTCCACGCCGCATTTGTCGCAGACCATCCCCCGGAAACGGATGCGCTTGTATTTGCCGCAGTTGCACTCCCAGTCCTTCACGGGACCAAAAATGCGCTCGCAGAAAAGGCCGTCCTTTTCGGGTTTGAAGGTCCGGTAATTGATGGTTTCGGGCTTGGTGACCTCACCGTAGCTCCAGTCGCGGATAACATCCGGCGATGCGAGCTGGATCTTGATGGCGGTGTGTTCCGAAGTCTTCTTGGCTTCATCACGAAATGTCTGGCCGAGCATTTATCATCCTCCTGGGGGCACCGCCGCGAGGCAGGTCCGCCGGATCAAGGTATCTAGACGGCGTCTTCCAGGCTCACATCCAGACAGAGGCTCTGGAGCTCCCTCATCAGAACATTGAAAGACTCCGGAATTCCCGGCTCGGGCGGATTCTCGCCCTTGACGATGGCTTCGTAGATCCGCGAACGGCCCGTCACGTCGTCGGATTTGACCGTCAGCATCTCCTGGAGGCAGTTCGCCGCGCCGTAGGCTTCCAAGGCCCAGACTTCCATTTCACCGAATCGCTGGCCACCGAACTGGGCCTTGCCGCCCAGCGGCTGCTGGGTCACGAGGCTGTACGGGCCGATGGACCTGGCGTGGATCTTCTCCTCGACCAGGTGGTGCAGTTTCAGCACGTAGATGACCCCAACCGTCACTTCCTTGTCGAAGGATTCGCCGGTCCGGCCGTCGTAAAGCACGCTCTTGCCGCTGGGGTCAAGCCCCTGTTCGGTGAGCGATTCCTTGATTTCTTCGATCGTTGCCCCATCGAACACGGGCGTCATGACCTTGACCCCGTTTTTCATGGCGGAATAGCCGAGGTGGGTCTCCAGGATCTGGCCCAGGTTCATTCGGCTGGGTACACCCAGGGGATTCAGTACGATATCCACCGGTGTGCCGTCGGCCAGGTAGGGCATATCTTCTTCAGCCATGATTTTCGACACGACGCCCTTGTTGCCGTGACGGCCCGCCATCTTGTCGCCCACGCTCAGCTTACGCCGGCGCGCCACATAGACCTTGACCAGCTTGATCACGCCGGGGGGCAATTCGTCCCCGCGCAGGGCCCGTTCGCAGTTCTTTTCGTACTCGACCTCGATCCGTTCCTTTTCCCGGGCGGCGGCTTCGAAGACGGCGCGTATCTTGGCGTCCTTCTTCCCGTCCTTCACCAGGGGCAGACCCCAGTGGACCGAAGTAAAGTCCAGAGTCTCCAGCACCGCCTTGGTGAACTTGCGACCGGACCTGAGCAGAACCTCACCGGTGTTGGCATCGATGATGTGATGGGCGGTCTCACCGGCAAACAGTTCGGTCAGTCGCTCCCCGGCGACCCCGTTGATCTTCTCGCGGCTGCGATCACGCCTGCGCCGCAAGGCATCGAGTTGCCTCTTCTCCTCCTTCTTCGAGCGGGAGGTACGGTCCTGGCGGCTGAAAACGCTCACGCTGACCACGATGCCGTCCATGCCCGGAGGAGCCTTCAGGGAGGCGTCCTTCACGTCGCCGGCCTTTTCTCCGAAGATCGCCCGCAGGAGCTTTTCTTCGGGGCTCAACTCGGTCTCGCCCTTGGGCGTGACCTTGCCGACCATGATGTCGCCCGCCCTGACCCGGGCGCCGGGGTAGATGATGCCGTCTTCGTCGAGATCCTTCAGGGCGTCCTCGCCGATGTTGGGGATCTCGCAGGTAACTTCCTCGAGGCCCCGCTTGGTATCACGGACCTGCAGATCGAATTCCTCGATGTGCAACGAGGTGTAGATGTCGTCCTTGACAAGCTTCTCGGAGACCAGGATCGCATCCTCGAAGTTGTAGCCGCCCCAGGGCATGAAGGCCACCAGGAGATTGCGGCCCAGGGCCAGCTCCCCGTCCTGGGTACAGGGACCGTCGGCGATGGGCTGATGGGCAACCACCTTTTGGCCCGGCACCACCAGGGGCTTCTGGTTGTAGCATGTGTCCTGGTTGGAACGCTTGAACTTGCGCAGGGGATACTCCACGAGTCCGCCCTGATCGAAGAAATTCCCGCTGGTCACCTTGTCCGGATCGTCGTACCGGATCACGACGGCGTCGGCGGTCGCCGACTCGACCGTGCCGTTGGCCTCGGCCACCACGACCGCCCCTGAATCGATGGCAACCTTCTTTTCCATACCGGTGCCCACGATGGGAGAATCGGACCGCAGAAGAGGCACCGCCTGGCGCTGCATGTTGCAGCCCATGAGCGCCCGGTTGGCGTCGTCGTGCTCCAGGAAGGGGATCAACGAAGCCGCCGCGGACACGATCTGCTTGGGCGACACGTCCATGTAGTCGATTTCCGTGGGGACGGCCATCGGATACTCGCCCTTGAACCGCGCCAGGATTTTTTTCGCCTTGAAGTTCCCCTTGGGACCGAGCGGCGCGTTGGCCTGGGCGATCGTCACGACGTCTTCCTGATCCGCGGTCAGATAGTCGATCCTCGTGCCCACGATACCCTTCTCGACCCGGCGGTAGGGTGACTCGATGAAGCCGAAGCTGTTGATCCGGGCATGGGTCGCCAGACTGGCGATCAAACCGATGTTGGGACCTTCCGGCGTTTCGATCGGACACATCCGGCCGTAGTGGGTGTAGTGAACGTCACGCACCTCGAAGCCTGCGCGGTCACGATGCAGACCTCCCGGACCCAGGGCGGACAGGCGCCGCTTGTGGGTCAGCTCGCTCAGGGGATTGGTCTGGTCCATGAACTGGCTCAGCTGGCTGCTGCCGAAGAACGACTGGATCACCGCCGACACCGTGCGGGCGTTGACCAGGTCCGCGGGACTGATCGGTTTCTCCTTGTCCGCCAGGTTCATCCGTTCCTTGAGGATCCGGGACATGCGGCTCAGACCGACGGAGAACTGGTTGGCCAGCAACTCGCCCACCGACCGGATCCGGCGGTTGCCGAAATGGTCGATGTCGTCGATGTCGCTGTGGCCCAGGAACAGCCCGATCATCTCCTGGATGATGGCCAGGAAATCGGCGGGGGTCAGGGTCGTGGTCTTGGGATCCACATCCAGGCTGAGCCGGCGGTTCATCTTGTACCGGCCGACCTCGGCCAGATCGTAGCGTTTCTCATTGAAGAAAAGGCGTTCGAACAGGGCACGGGCGACTTCCTCGTTGGGGGGATCGCCCGGGCGCAGCAGACTGTACAGCCGTCGCAGCCCCTCGTCCTGGTTGCTGGTCGGGTCCTTGCGCAGCGTGTTGAGGATCAGGCTGGGCTGGTTGAGGGTCACTTCACCCTCGGCCACGAGCTTGATCTCCTTGAGTCCGCTGGTCAGCAGGGATTCCCGGAGCAGGGCGTCGATGATGGCCCCTGCCTTGGCAAAGGGCTCCTCCTCGTCGGACCGGAAGACGTCCCCGGCCAGCACGCGACCCTCCAGGGTTTCCTCGAGCTCCTTGTATTTCTTTGTCCCCGGCTTGGTGATCTTGACCGTTTCCACGGTGTGGAACAGCTCGATGATCTCCTCGTTGGTCTGGAACCCCAGGGCGCGCAGCAGGATCGTCGCCGGCTGCTTGCGTTTCCGATCGATGTGCACGTACAGCAGGTTGTTGATGTCGGTGGTGAACTCGACCCAGGAACCCCGGTAGGGGATGATCCGTGAACGGAACAGCCGCCGGCCGTTGGGATGGATCTCGTCGCTGAAGAACACGCCCGGCGAACGGTGCAGCTGCGAGACGATGACCCGCTCGGCGCCGTTGATCAGGAAGGTGCCCTTGTCCGTGATCATGGGTAGTTCACCCAGGTAGACTTCCTGCTCCTGGATGTCCCGGATCATCATCTCCTGGTCCGTGGCTCCCTCGGGCTCCTCCTTGACCACCAGCCGCAGCCTGACCTTGAGAGGAACACTGAAGGTGAGCCCCCGCTCCTGGCATTCCTCGATCCCGTACTTGGGCTCCCCCGTCTTGTAGCTCATGTACTCCATGATGAGATTGCCGCGGTTGGATTCGATGGGGAATATCGTCTGGAAAATCGCTTCCATGCCCTGGACGCGGCGTTCATCAGGCTGAACTCCGGTCTGCAGGAATTCGTAGTAGGAATCCAGCTGCACGGCCAGCAGGTTGGGCATATTTTCTTCACGCTGGATTTTGGAGTAGTTGACGCGTCCGGTGAACTTGTCGATGGGAATTTTTTTCACAGGACCACTTCCTAGGGAGAAGGTTGGGCTGCCCTGTCAGGCATCCGCAATACAACGAAATCTGAACGATCTTTCTGAACGACCAGGGACCTCGGCCCCGCCTGGAAGACCCGCCCGGCGGGAACCTCATCCTGCCTGCAGTTGCACGAATGAGGTCCCGCTTCGGGATAGGTTCGGGAACGGTTCCTGAACTACTTGAGGTCGATGATGGCCCCGACATCTTCCAGCTTGGTCTTCATCTCCTCGGCCTCTTGCTTGGTGACGGCTTCCTTCACGGCGGTCGGAGCGCTCTCCACCAGATCCTTGGCTTCCTTCAGGCCGAGACCGGTAAGGGCGCGGACCACCTTGATCACCTGGATCTTCTTGTCGCCGATGGCGGTCAGCATGACGTTGAATTCATCCTTGACCTCTTCGGCCGCCTCGCCGCCGGCGCCGGGGGCGGCGGCCACGGCCACGGGGGCGGCGGCGCTGACGCCGAACTTGTCTTCCATGGCCTTGACCAGGTCGGCGGCCTCCAGGATGCTCATGCCTTCGATGATTTCGAGGACCTTGGCGGCGTTTTCACTCAGGTTGACTTCACTCATTATCTCTATTCTCCTTGCGGACCGGATCCATGGATCCGGCGGGTTGTCTGGATTTGCGACGGACCACTCGGGCAGCCGACGGTCAGTCCCGGTTCTTTCAGCTTGCCGCTTCAGCTTTCTGCTTGGCGACGGCGTCGATGGTTCGGGCCAAAGCGCCCACCACCCCATTCATCACGACGGCCAGGCCTCTGAGCGGGGAGTTGATGCTGCCCATCATCTTGGCGATCAACTCGTCCTTGCTCGGGACCTTGGACAGGGCGATGATCTGACTCTTGTCGAGGTACTCGCCATCCAGGAAACCGCCTTTGATCTCCATCGCCTCGTTGTTCTTGGCGAAATCGACGGTGATCTTGGCGGGATCGATCTGGCTCTCCCGACCGAACATGATGGCGATGGGACCATTGAGATGGTCCTTCAGGATCGCCAAGTCCGCTTTGTCGGCGGCGATACGGGCCAGGCGGTTCTTCACGACCCGGCAATCCACCGATTTGGCGCGACATGTCCGACGGAATTCGGTCATCTGCAGCACCGTCAGACCCGAGAAATCCGCCAGAACCATACTCTGGGCGGTCTGGATCCATTGGGCGATGGCCTCAACCTCGGCTACTTTTTCTGGACGTGCCATATGGCAACTCTCCTTGCTATCTATCTGCCGGACCTAACATTCAGGCGCCGCGGCAGGAATCCTCCCGGCCCCCACTCAAGCGAGGCTGGCGTTGTCGATGCGAATGGACGGGGTCATCGTGCCGGAGATGAACACCGACCTGATGTAGGTCCCCTTCACCGCCGCGGGTTTTACGCGGACCAGTTCCCTGTAAAGGACGGCTGCGTTTTCCACGAGCTGGGCGGCCTCGAAGGAGCGCTTTCCGACCGGAGCGTGGATGATACCGGCCTTGTCGACCCGGTATTCGATCCGTCCGGCCTTGGCCTCCGTAACGGCCTTGGTGATGTCCATGGTGACGGTGCCGACCTTCGGGTTGGGCATCAAGCCGCGGGGACCGAGTATTCGTCCCAGCTTTCCGAGCTCACCCATCATGTCGGGGGTGGCGATGATGACGTCGACGTCAGTCCATCCGTCCTTGATCTTGGGCAGGTATTCGTCGGCGCCGACCATGTCGGCTCCGGCGTCCTTGGCTTCCTGCTCCTTGGGCCCTCGCGTGATAACGAGTACCCGAACGGACCTGCCGGTTCCATGGGGCAGCACCACGGTGCCGCGGACCATCTGGTCGGCATGCTTGGGATTGACGCCCAACCGGATCGCCATGTCCACCGTCTCATCGAATTTCGCCTTGGGGAAGGATCCCAGAACCTCGAAGGCATCCGTAACGGAATATTCCTTTTGCCGTTCGAACAGTTCCCGGGCCTTGTTGTAGGATTTTCCGTGCTTCATTGGGTTGTTCTCCAGTCGACTGTGATTGTTCGATCGGGTTCGGTTCAGCCGCTCTCGCGGCCTCCTGACCCTGTTCTCCGGTGCCGGTCGATTCCCGCGGGAACCCGGCGCCGTGCTTCCGCAGCCTTCCTACCGAAATCGACCTAGACTACTTCAATTCCCATGCTCCGCGCCGTGCCGGCGATGATGAGCATCGCTGCCTCGGGCGAACCGGCATTGAGATCTTCCGCCTTCAATTCGGCGATCTCGCGCAACTGAGAGCGCTTGATCGTACCGGCGGAAATCCTGCCGGGCTCGGAACTGGCGGAATCCAGGCCGAGGGCCTTCTTGATAAGAACCGCAGCAGGGGGCGTCTTGGTGATGAAGCTGAAGCTTCGATCCTTGAAGACGGTGATGACCACGGGGATCACCAGACCCATCTGCTCCTTGGTCCGCTCATTGAAGGCGTTGCAGAACTCCATGATGTTCAGACCATGCTGACCGAGAGCAGGACCCACCGGAGGGGCGGGATTGGCCTGCCCGGCCTTGACCTGCAACTTGATCTGCGTCATGACTTTTTTGGCCATGTCGACTTTACTCCTTCAACTGAGGGCCGGCGTCACCAGCGATCTTCCGCCTTCGGCAGGGAGTCCAAACCTGCTTCCGGTTTCAGCCGCGGATCGGCCTCATCTATTGGGACAATCCGTCACCGTCGAGAGGGACGGCCACGAAGGTGGCGCCAGGTTCCAGACAAACCTGAAGCCGCAGAAACCAACGGCGGATCAGATGGGCTTCACTTGAAGGAAGTCCAGTTCCACCGGAGTTTCCGAACCGAAAATCGAGATCATCACCTTGAGCTTGCCTTTGTCGTGATTGATCTCGTTGATCACGCCGGTCCACTCTGTGAACGGACCGTCGATAACCTGCACGCCGTCTCCCACCTCGTAGGGGATCTCCAGCGTTTTCCTGGTCTCATCCGGGGAGGAGATGCGACCGAGGATCCGGTCCACCTCTTCCCTGGTGATCGGTTGGGGCATTTGCACGGTGCCTCCGATGAAACGGGTCACACCGGGAATGCTGTTGATGAAGTGCTGGGTCTCCTTATCCATGATCATCTCGACCAGGATGTAACTGGGGAAGAACTTGCGCTTCACCGTGGAGCGCTTCCCGTTCTTCATCTCGGTCACTTCCTGGGTCGCGACCAGCACTTCGCCGAACGACTCCTCCATATGGTTCGACTTGATGGCCATTTCGATATTGCGCTTGACCTTGTTTTCGTGCCCGGTATTGGCGTGAATGACGTACCACCTCATCCGGCCCCGGCGCTCGATTTCGGCCTGTTCCTCGGGCGTGAGCTGGATCTCCAGAGCGTCCAGCAGCTCGTCCTCTTCGGAAACGGGACCGGCCTCGGCGTCAGCGGCAGCCGGTTCGTCGGCAGCATCCACGGTTTCCTCGACGAATTCCTCGTCGGGCAGGTCGAAGAAGAGGGATTCTTCGCCATCATCGCCGGACGCATCGCCGGACGCATCGCCGGACGCATCGCCGTCCGCGGCAACGTCCTCGTCCCCGGCGGCAGCCTCCTCCGTGGTAGTCTCCTCCGCGGCAGCCTCCTCCGCGGTAGTCTCCTCCGCGGCAGCCTCC
>CBDURF010000074.1:0-15530 GCA_965369705.1 uncultured bacterium | reverse complement strand
TTGCTGCCGGTCAACCTGTTATAAATTTATCTTGTACAGTATTCCCCAACCCCAGATTCTACCCATCGGGTCAACAATCGTTTACTCCGTTCGGGGAGGTATTACATGCTGCGTCTCATTCTGCCCGTCGCAGGAATTCTCCTGCTGAGCCCGGGCATCGCGGCAGGCGGCGTTTCCTTCGTCGACTCGTTCGAAGTTCCCGCCGGCGCCAGCTATGTCGGATCGGAATCCTGTCTCGACTGCCACGACGATGTCGGCGAATTCTACGCCAACTCCCCCCACGCCGTGGAACGTGGACTGGCCATCCCCGGCACCGGGATCGCCGGCTGCGAAGCCTGTCACGGGCCTGGCAGCCTCCATGTCGAAGAAGATGGTGACGGATTCATCATCGGACCCGAGGTGCTGGCGAGCCAGGGACAGGGTGTCCGGGTGGCCATGTGCACCCAGTGTCATACGAACCAGGGCTTGGAGTGGACAGGCGGCCCCCACGCGGGCACCGACATCTCCTGCGCGAGTTGCCACAACGACCAGGTCCATTTCGCCGGCGGGGTCACCCCGGTCGCCCAGTACCGGAACAAGGGCGAATTCTGCCTGCAGTGCCACCCCTCCCAGGTGACGGATTTCCGACTTCCCTTCCGCCATCGTGTCCTGGAAGGCCAGATCGATTGCCAGGACTGTCACGACCCCCACGCGGGATTCGATCAGTCCGCGTGGAACGGATTGAACGGCGTCTGCCTGGCCTGTCATATGGAAATGGAAGGCCCCTTCGTCTACGAGCACGACGGAGTCGCGAGCGAGGACTGCGTGGTCTGCCACCGGCCCCACGGCTCGAACCACGACAAGCTGCTCGTCACCGAGTCCAACAGCATGTGCCTGCAATGCCATTTCGAACAGGGTTTCAATGCCGGTGGTGGCTGGACGATGGGCACCGTGGGACACAGTTTGTACCTGACAGAAGAGGCACGCTGCTACGACTGCCACACCGAAGTCCACGGATCGAATGTCGATCCGAACTTCAAGGACCAGTAAAGGAGTACGACCATGAAGATGAATAGGACAACGACCGTAACGGTCCTGGGCCTGGCGCTTCTGGCCTTCGCCTTGCCGGCCCTGGCAGAAGAAACCGTGGACCTGCCGGCCCAGGCCGAACGCATCTGGGCCCCGACGGGTGATGTCATCGGTGTGGACAACCACTGGACCGGCACCTTTCAGGCCAAGGATCCCCACGGCAACGAGGCCAAGGGGGCCGAGGACTGGCAACTGGTCCAGAAATATTCCGGTGCGGGATTGTTCGGCTATTTCCGCACCCAGGAGAACGGTTCGCGATACTGGCTGCGAGCTTCCGGCGACAACGCAGGCACGGGCGGCCTGGTCGGCAAGTTCGACCTGGGCGGCAACATTCCCGGTCAATTCAAGTGGAACATCGACTTCCGGGATTTCGACTACTTCTACGACCGCACCAGCGAGATGCGGGCGCCGGGCTTCGCGGCTCCCCCTCCTCCCCCGGAACTCGATGCCTTGCCGAAACTCAACTGGCGGCGGGGATCAATTCGGCTGGCCTACCGTTTTTCCGACCAGTTCACGGCGGCCGGCGGCTTCAACCGGAAATGCCGCAAGGGAGAGAAGGGCAGCCTGCTGCGCGGCCGCAGCAATGTCGGGTCAGCCGCTCCCGGCAGGAAGCTTTTCGATACCACCACCAACGAAGTCTGGGGCGGTGTCGGCTTCACCACGGGCAGTTTCGGCTCGGATCTCAACCTGACCTACCGCGGTACCGACGGGACCCGCGCTCTTGAAGGCAGACACAACTACTCCGACGACCAGACCCGTTTCAGTGCCAAGCTCGGCCTTTCCTATGACCTGAGCGATAAATTCAAGCTGGTCGGGCATGGCGTGACATCCAAACTGGAAAACACCGGCGGCGAAACCACCGGGATCAGAACCTACGACCTCAATGGTGAAACCACCACCAACGCGGGACAGATCGGGTTGCTGGCCCGGTTGGGGAAATCCGCCAACCTGAGTGCCTCGGCGAAGTTCCAGAAACTGGACACCGATGCCCAGACCAACCTTGCGGCGGACCCCAAGCATGCCACCGACCGCAAACGGGACAGCCAGGATTATCGGATCGGCATTAATTACCATGGGCTGTCCAAAACACGCCTGCGCCTCGATTATCGGTACGGCACTTCCAACCTGGATCAGACCGTGGTCGGAACCAGGGGGACCGACCCCCTGCAGGGCCAGCTGACAGACCAGGCCAAGACCCAGCAGGATCTCAGCTTTCGCGGCCGGTACCGGTTTGGCCCCGCTGCTTCCATCAAGGCAGTGGTGGCTTGGCGGAACCAGGAGATCGACCAGAAGGACCCGGTGTTCTCCGATACGGGAGGTGATCCGTTGACCTTCTGGATGGGCGACCGGGACCTGGAACGTTTGCGCTGGGAACTGGCCCTGCGCATGCGTTTCGGACGGTGGGTCCGCTTCGACATCGGCCACCAGGCCATCGACCAGACCTTTGAGCGCAAGGATTTCGGACAGAGCGAATCCACCTGGAAGGCCAACCGCGGTTTCTCCAACCTGACCTGGACCCCCGGCGGGGGCATCCTGGACCTCTACGGCATGTTCTCCTACGGCGTTGAAGAATACGCCCTGACCACGGATCCCGTGCCGGGAATGGACATGAACGCGATCGCCTACAACGGGAGCACCACGCGGTTCAGCCCGGGCGCCACGCTCCGTCTCGGAAAGAGCCTCAACCTCGAAGGCCACTACGAGGGAGTCAGGTTCGAGGACACCGGCAACGATGACGTCATCAAGAAACTGCAGGCCGACCACGACCGCCTCGTCCTGCGGGCGGGCTATCAGCTCTCTTCCCGGGCCAGGGTGTCCGCCTCCTACACACGCAACGAATTCGACGAAAACAGGTGGGATGATTACATCCACCATCTGTACGCCCTGTCGGTTTCGGGCGTCTTCTGATTCTTCGGCGACCGAGGGCCCCCGCAGGGGCCCTCTTTTTTTTTCCGGGCGCCGACCAGCAACTCCCACCAAACAAGTGTGTTATATAAAAAACAGTTATTGACAAATAAATCACAGGGGGTAGTTTTCCCAAGTAGGTAAACGTTCGCTTACTGAATCAGGAAAGAGCTTGTGAAGCCCGTTAACGGATCACCAAACCGGCGCCAGCAGATTCTCGAAGAGGCCACCCATCTCTTTGCCGCCAAGGGCTTCGAAGGTTCTTCCATGCGGACAATCGCCCGGGCCTGCCACATCACCGAGGCCGCCATCTACCGCCATTTCGCCAGTAAGAACGACCTGTATGAGCAGGTGATCATCGCCAAGGCGGTTCAGCACAACATCACCGGTCAGTTGGAGAGCTTCTCCTCGGACGGGAGCATCGAGCAGGTGTTGCGGACAATCGCCGAGCACATCCTGGCCATGGCCAAGCAGGATCCGGAGCTCATGCGCCTGATGGTCAACAACAGCCTCGAGCGCGGTTCCTCGGTGGCCAGGGTCCTCTTCAAGGAAGTCCGCCTGCCGTACATCGACTACATGTCCCGGGAATTGACGCGGCGCGTGGCCACCGGCGAAATCCGCGCGATCGACCCTTTGATCACCAGCCGTTGTTTCGTGGGCATGGTCATGGACTGCGCCTTGAACGTCGGTGTCTGGAACAGGATCGCAGGCTTGGAAATCCAGGCCGACGACGTTGTGTGCAACAACGTGCCCATTTTCGCTCTCGGCCTTACGAAAGATGTCGGAACCGTAAACCCCCATACCCAACCAGGGAGAGCCTGATGAAAAGAATCATCACAATTCCTGCCCTTGCCCTGCTGGCGTTATTCGCCTTTTGGGGATGTGAAAACGACACGTCCAACGGTCCGGTCGACCCCGGTGGCGGTGACGGTCCTCCGGAAAAATCCTGTCTGGGTTGCCACTCCAGCGAGGAGCTCCTCAAGGCGGCTTTGGGTAAGACCTCGGGACCCAAAGTCCTGCCTCGCGCCAAGGGAGGCGGCTGAGGCGGTGACGTGCCCACGCTGGAAGCGTGGCAAAAAGTCTTCATCGACCTTTCGGTTAAAAACGGCAAGGATTTCATCGCCAGTGTCCATGGTCCCAAGTACGCGGGACAGGCCATTCCCCACAAGCTGTCCTGCCAGGCCTGTCACGCGGGCCCCGCGGACAACACCTTCACGGGAATGGACGAGGCCCACCAGGGCATGGTCCATGATCCCAGCAACCCGGGCGACGTCGGGTGCAACGTTTCCGGTTGCCACGACGCCGAACCCTTCGCATCGGCCTGCTCGTCTACGGATTGCCATTCCACTCACGCGGCGAACTGGACCTCCAGTCTTCACGCCAACCTGCAGGGCGAGGTCAACGCCGTGGAGGCCCGTTGCGCCATCGACCTGGACCAGGCCGGCTACCGCGATGACTTCAACAACCAGTGCGCCGAGTGCCACGCCACCTGCGGCCAGTGCCACGTTTCGCGGCCCCACAGCGCCGGCGGCGGTTTCGTCTATCTGGAAGGAGCCACGGTTTCCCGCTCGCACCTGTTCCAGAGCAAGCCGCACATGACCGAACAGTGCACCGCCTGTCACGGCACCCGCATCGCCACCGATTACCTCCAACAGGGTGAGGGGATTCCCGATGCCAATGTCGAGGACGTCCACTGGAGGCTTCTTTCCTACACGTGCCTCGATTGCCACAGCGGCGCCGAGCTCCACGGCAACGGTCAAGTCCTGGACCATCGGTACGAGGTGGCGGACATGCCCCGCTGCGAAAGCACGGAGTGCCACCCCACCTTGGCACCCGGCAATACCTACCACGAGCGCCACGTCGGGGTCCCGGGCCGCAACCTGCAGTGCCAGATCTGCCATGCCCAGCCCTACCGGAATTGCACGGGCTGCCATGACACGGTTGATGGAACGGTCTACGACGAAGAATTCAACCTGAAGATCGGTAAGAACGACCCGGCGGCGTTCCCCTACCGCCAGGACGAGGGGTACGACTTCGTGCTTGTCAGGCACGTCCCGATCGCTCGCAACACCTACGAACACTGGGGGCTGGTCGATATGCCCGATTACACGAGCAAACCGACCTGGCTTTACACCTCGCCGCACAACATCACCAAATCAACAACCCAGGCTGCCGGGTGCAACACTTGTCACAACACCGATTTCTACCTTAGGGCCAGCGACTTGACGACACCCGACGAACAGGCCGCCAACGCCGGAATCGTCATGGATTGAAAGAAGCCGAGAGATGCGGGCGTTACACCTGACGCCCGCTGATCAATGACAGGGTGAATCCACCCGGAACCAGGACCTGATGGTCACTGCAAGGAGAAAAATAATGCACAAGCGACTTACCTGGATGCTGATCATGCTCATGGCGATGTTGGTCTTCGTCGGTTGTTCGGACGACGACGATGTTGTTACACCGAAGCCGCCGACCAACTTCGAGGTCATCGCCGACGCGGTGGAGGCCTACCTGCCGACAATCGGTACTTCGTACATCACATCGACCATTCTGAACCCCATGGTCAATGCCGATCCGCCGCTCGCCACGGTCTATGACATCCGGGGAGCCACGGACTTCGCCAACGGCCACATCAAGGGCGCCGTCAATACCACACGCACGGACATCATCACCACGGTCGAGAACGCCGGCCATGCCATGACCGACCAGATCGTGGTCACCTGCTACACCGGCCAGAGCGCCGGGCACGCGGTGTTGGCCCTGCGGCTGCTGGGTTACGAGAACGCCAAGACCCTCAAGTTCGGCATGAGCTCCTGGAACCCGGACGTCACCGGCTCCAGGTGGGCCGAACCTGTCGCCCCGGCCACGACCTCCGGCTCCTGCAAGGACGATCTGGCCCTGATCAATATCGAGGTAGCCGAGAACACCCTCGGCGACGACGATATCCAGGCCTACCCCACCGGCCAGCCGGCCCTGCGTGAAGCGGTCCTCGACATGCTGGCCACCTTCGAGGCCATCACGATGGACGCCGTTAATACTGCCGGCAACATGGACAACTACTTCTGGCTCAACTACGTGCCCCATGACGACTACACCGATCAGGGCGTAGCGCCGGGCCACGTGAAGGGCGCCTACCAGTACAGCACCGGAGTCGATAACGACATCGACCGGGCTCTGAAGATGAAGTACCTGCCCAGCGACGGCACGACCATCCTGGTCTACTGCTACACGGGCCAGTCATCGAGCCAGACCACCGCGGCGTTGAACGTGCTTGGTTACCAGGCCAAGTCGGTTAAGTTCGGCATGAACCACCTGTTCTACAACCACGCGGACTACACGGCCGCCTCCAAGTGGAACGACGGCATGTGCAAGGCCTACCCGCTGTACGACAACGACGGAAACATCATTCCCTAGGTCAGCCACCGGCATGGCCGGCAGGAATAAGGGGAGGGCCAACCGGCCCTCCCCTTTTTTCCCTACCTGGCAGTCAAGCGGTGGCCACCGCCCTGGCCAACCGGTCACAGGCCTCTGCCAAGGTGGAGCGCGTACAGCCGAAATTGAAACGGACATACCCGGGCCCGGCGAAATCCCTTCCGTCGGAAAAGCCCAGACCGTGGTCCTCGAAATGTGCCAATGGATCGGTAAGGGCCAAGGCGTTCACGTCCAGCCACGCCAGAAAAGTGGCTTCCACCGGAGCCATGGTGACCCCTTCCAGGCCCTCCATGCGCCCGGCCAGGTAATCCCGGTTCTCTCGCAGATAGTCGTTCTGAGCGGCCAACCATTCTCCACCATCACGCCAGGCGGCAAGGGCCGCGGCAAACCCCATCACGTTGACCGACGGTACGATGCCCGCCATGGCGCGACGGAAACGGCGACGCAGTCCGTCGTCCGGAATCACGGCCAGCGAGCAGCCCAGACCCGCCATGTTGAAGGCCTTGCTCGGAGCCAGCAGGGTGATGGTCCGCGCGGCGACCTCCGCCCCCAGCGTGGCCATCGGCACGTGCCGCACACCTCTGGCGAGGATCAATTGGTTGTGGATCTCGTCGCTGCAGATGACCGTGCGGTTTTCCAGGCAGGTTTCGGCGACCATTTCGAGTTCCTCCCGTCGCCAGGCCCGGCCCACGGGATTGTGGGGATGGCACCACAGCAGGAGGGAACAGTCAGCGGTGAGCCCGGCCGCCAGACGGCGCTGGTCCACGGCCCAACCGGCGAGGTTGTCGCCCGCCAGGGGAATCGTGACCAGCTTGCGCTCCATGAGAGCGGGAGCCTTCAGGAAGGGCGGATAGACGGGCGTCAGGGCGGCCACCCCGTCCCCCGCCTTGCCGACGGCCCGACAGGTGACATTGATGCCGCTGACCAGTCCGGGCAGCCAGACCAGCCAGGCCGGATCAACTTCCCAACCCCACTGGTCGGCGCAGGTGGCCAGCACCGTGTCGATCAATTCAACCGGGGGCGCACCGTATCCGAAAACCCCATGCTCGGCGCGACGCCGCAGGGCCTCGATCACTGCGGGGGCCGAACGGAAGTCCGTGTCGGCCACCCACAGCGGCAGGATGTCCCTGCCGGCGTACTTCCCCCACTTGAGGCTGTCGCTGCCGCGGCGATCGACGGGAGTGTCGAAATCAAAGGTCATTCGCGTCCCAGCTCCTTCAAATAACCGCGGATCCGCTCCACGGCCTCAGCCGGGGTCGCGGTCAGCGACCACTTGGCGCCGGAAGCGCCGGCGGACAGGAAAGCTTCGCCGGGATCAAAATCCAGCAGCACGACGGGCCGGCCGAACCGCAGGGCCAAGGCGATCTCGCTCAGGGTGCCGCCGGTTCCCCGGCAGGCCACCACCACGTCGCTGGAAAGTACGTTGATGATGTTGCGGGCCGCCCCCATGCCCGTGGGGATGACGATGTCCAACCCGTCGGCGGCGCCTTCCCGGTCCTCGTCGTAGAGCACGCCCACGGTCAGGCCCCCTGCATCCCGGGCGCCCGAAACCGAAGCCTGCATGACCCCCGTGGGCCGTCCGCCCGAGATCAGCACCCAGCCGTTTTCCGCGATAAGGCGTCCCAGTTCCCGCGCGCCGGCGACCGTTTGTTCATCGGCCACGGACCCGCCCATGACCCCCACTGTCGTGCGGCGCACGTCAGAACCCCCCTTCGCGGATCTGATCGGGGTCCGGCAGGATCTGCTCCAGTTTGGAAGAATCCACCTTGGGATGGAATTCCCCCGAGGGCGTGAATTCGAAATCAACCCTGACTGCGCCGAGGCCCTGGGCCAGCATGGTCAAGGTCCGGGCGGCCGACCGCTGGGCCTCACCCGTAGCCTTGCGCACGAGGTCCCCCGCGTAGTTGCTGGCCTGCACCCGGGTCTCGCTGATGAGCTTGTTCTTGGCGTCCACGCTGAACCCGCCGGTGAAGACCCGGTCCACCACCTCGGGCATCAGCCAGGGCAGCAGCTTGGTCTTGTCCTCGCTGTGGATCCGCATATCCCGGATCAGGACCTCGTGCCGGCAGGGCGGCAGGACCACCTTGAACTCGCCTTCATCCTGCCTGAGAACCTGGAACTGGGGATCGTTGAGGTCGTAACGGAAATCCACGTCGAACTCGATGACCAGGGTGATACGCTGCTCGGAAAGCAGCCAGTTCAAGTACTTCTTGCCGAATTCCCCGAACCAGTGCTCGCTGGCGGTGATCACTTCCTTGGTCATGATCCTGAAGACGCTGAGTTCCCCGACGGCCTTCATGCTGGTGATGAAGCTCTCGTGGTTGACGACGGCCGGAGCCCTGCCGCCACGCCGGCCGCGCCGGGCGAATCTCCAGACGCCCCAGCCCACGAGGGCGACCAGCAGGCCTCCGCCGAATCCGATGAACAGGTAGTCCACTTCACGATCTCCCTGGTTGGTGATGGTTTCCGGGGCAACAGCATGGCAAATCAAGGCCGGCTGATCAAGCAGGGATCAGGCCGCTGAGCTACTTGCGATGAACACCGCGCCGAAGCATGGGGCCGAATTTGCCGTGGACCCGGTCCATGATACGGTCCAGTTTCCGGTCGCGTTCCCGGTCGGGGTCGGGAAACAGCTGACCCTGCCCTTCACTCTGCCGCACCAGGTTCGACGCGGTCACGCCGATCAGGCGCAGAGGACGACCCCGGCGGCCCAGCTTGACGGACAGCAGACCGCGGGCGGCGTCACGGAGGTCCACACTCGAATCACTCGGACGCGCCAGGGTTTCCGACCGGGTATGGGTCGTGAAGTCGGGATACCTGGCCTTGAGTGTCACGGTCCGGGCCATGAATCCGTGGGATCGCAGACGGCGGCCCACCTTGGCCGCTAGGAAATCCAGGACATCCTGCAGATGGCCGGCGTCGCCGATATCTTCCTGAAAAGTCGTCTCGTTGCCGATGGATTTCGCTTCGTGCACGGGAATGACCGGCCGCTCGTCATGGCCGACCGCCAGTTCCAGCAGACCGGCGGCATGGGCCCCGAACTGTTCGATCAATCGCTCCGGGGGCACGGCCAGCAGATCCCCCACCTTGCGGATCCCGAAGACATGCATCTGCTTCTCGGCAACCTTGCCCACCCCCCACAGCTTGCCGATGGGCAGGGCCGCCAAAAGGGCACGGGCCTCTCCCGGAGGAATGACCGTGAAACCGTCCGGCTTCTCAAGGTCGCTGGCCAACTTGGCCAGGAACTTGTTGGCGGCCAGTCCCACCGAAGCCACCAGGCCGATCTCCGCCAGGATGCGCTCCTTGATGGCCCGGCCCACCACCTCGGCCGATCCAAACAGGCGGCGACAACCGGTCACATCCAGAAAGGCCTCGTCGATGGACAGCGGTTCGACCAGCGGCGTGTAGTCCTCGAAAATGGCGAAGATCTGTCGGGAAACCTCGGCGTAACGATCCATCCGGCCACGCAGAAAGACCCCGTCCGGGCACAACTTGACCGCGCGGGCCGCGCTCATGGCACTGTGCACGCCGTATTCGCGGGCTTCATAGCTGGCGGCCGCCACCACGCCGCGCCCTTCCGGCGTCCCGCCGACCATGACCGGTTTGCCCGCCAGGGACGGATCGTCCAGCACCTCGACGGAGGCATAGAAGGCGTCCATGTCGACGTGCAGGATGGCCCGATCGGGAAACATGGGAGTGTGGGTCGTCATGGCCTTCTTGTGGGTTCGAGGATATGCCGGCGGTCGAAAAGGAACGGTTTCTCGACCCGCAAGGAAGGTAACATGGATGTCGGTCTTTCCGCCATCCAGCTCTCTTCCCGCCTCCTGATGTCCACCACTTTCCTGGCGGATCTGAATGCCCGCCTCGCATCCCGCCCTGCATAATTCCTGATTCACATCCTAAATAATTAATTAATAGGCACTTACGGGGCCAATAGAGTGATTGGAGGTTGACAGGTTCCCGGTATGCCCCCTACGGTGTTTCACATGCATCGCGCCCAAATGGATCCAAGGAGAATCGAGCCATGAAAAATATCCTGCTGACCATCCTGGCGGGTCTGTCCATCGCCGGTCCGTTGATGACCTTGACTCCGGCCCAGGCCGGAGATTTCAAGGTCAAGGTGAGCGGCGGCCCAACCGGCGGCACCTTCAATGTTTTCGCCAACGCCATGGCCATCTACCTTCCCAAACATATGGATGACATCAAGGTCACGGTCGGGGGATCGGACGGTTCGGTGGAAAACGTGAAGCGCGTTTCCTCCGGCAAATACAATTTCGGCCTGTGTTACGCGGTGGACCTGGCTCTCGGCCGGGAGGGCAAGCTGCCCCAGGACAAGAAGATCTACGACGGAACCCTGGCCTTGGGCTTCCTGTACGGAGCGCCGGCCCAACTCGTGGTCCGGGCCGACAGCGACATCCGCCGCGCCAGGGACCTGGCGGGCAGAACAGTGGCGGTTGGCGACGCCGGGTCCGGAGCCGCCGCCAGTGCGGAACGGTTCTTCGGTCACCTGGGTATCTGGGACGAACTCGACCATCCCCTCCTGAGCTACGCCGCGGCCGTTACCGCCTTCAAGAAAGGTGAGATCGATGCCTTCTGGGACCTCGTCGGCTACCCCAATCGCGCCATCATCCAAGCTTCCGTCCAGATCGATATCCGGCTGATCGACGTCGGGAAAGATGCCGAGGAATCCGGCTTCTTCGACACCTTCGCCTACGTTCCCATCGCGATTCCCGCCGGGACCTACGATGAGGAAATGCCGGAATGCGCCAGTTTCCAGGACCACACCCTCCTGTGCGCCAACAAGGACGTACCGGCCGAGATCGTCCACGGAATCATGAAGAAACTGTGGAGCAAGGGCGGCCTGAAAGCCATGGTGTCCGCCAAGAAAACCTTCAGGCCCATGTCCCTCGCAAACGGTTTCTCCGGGACCCCGGTGCCCCTGCACCCGGGGGCCGTAAGGTTCTGGGAAGAAAACGGGCATACGGTTCCTGACCAGCTCAAATGACGGGAACCCTGCCATGTGCGGACGCATCATTCTTTCCTCGGCGCCCCATGTCCTGGCCGAAAAGTTCTTCCTGGACATGGTGCCTGACCTGCTGCCGCGCTACAACATCGCCCCGGCCAGCGACATCGCCGGTGTCGTCACCAACCCTCACTCGGACGGCCGTCTGGTGAAGATGTTCCGCTGGGGCTTGGTGCCGCCCTGGAATCCAGGCCCGGAAGTCGGAGCGAAGATGATCAACGCCCGTAGTGAAACGGTGCTCGAAAAACCTTCCTTCCGGGAGGCTTTCACCTCGCGGCGCTGTCTGATTCCCGTGGATGGGTTCTACGAGTGGCAAAAGCGGGACGGCGCCAAGCAACCCTATCTCTTTTGGCGGAAGGACCGTTCGGTCTTCGCCCTGGCGGGTCTGTGGGAACGGTGGGAATATCCCGGGGACCGCAAGCTGGAGACCTGCACCATCCTGACCACCACGGCCAACAGCACCA
The DNA here is from genome assembly GCA_965369705.1 of uncultured bacterium. Classification (GTDB taxonomy): domain Bacteria; phylum Krumholzibacteriota; class Krumholzibacteriia; order LZORAL124-64-63; family LZORAL124-64-63; genus JAGLCY01. Next base: position 3,635 of record CBDURF010000074.1, on the reverse strand, counting down.
TGCGCCCCATCCACCACCGGATGCCGGTCGTTCTACCTGAAAAAGACTGGAAGATCTGGCTGGATCTGTCCCCGGACAAAGCTGGGCAATTGACGAAACTTCTGCGACCCTGTGCCGCCGATGTTCTTCTGGCCCATCCCGTCACCCGGCTAGTGAACAAGCCTGATTTCGATCAGCCCGAATGCCTGCTCCCGGTCTGGGACGACCCCCAGGGACAGATGAATCTTTTCGATTGACGGGCCCGGCCCGCCTTTGAAGGGACACAAATGCACACCGAATCCGCCGGAAATCACGAACACTTGATCTCGCGACCGGGGACTGGCCTGCGGCTCTTCCTCGATTCCGCCGATCCCGCCGACTGGAGCCGTTTCCTGCCCCTCGGCTTTTTCCACGGGGTGACGACCAACCCGGTGCTCCTCGAACGCGCCGGACAGGCCTGCACGGTGGCCAACCTCCGGGATCTGGTCACCGCGGCCCGGGATCTCGGCGCCCGGGAAATCCAGATGCAGACCTGGGGCCGCAGCCCCGAGCAGATGGTGGAAACAGGGGCAAGACTGGCTGAGCTGGCCGAACCGGGTTTGCGCGCAGTGGTCAAGATCCCGGCCACCGCGGAGGGTTTCCAGGCGGCCCGCGCCCTTCGTGAAAACGGCATCCCGGTCACCCTGACCGCCGTCTACACCCCGGGGCAGGTCATGGCGGCGGCGGGTTTGGGCGCCTCATACGCGGCCCCCTACCTCGGCCGCCTCGACGACGCCGGCCAGGAGGGCGCCACCACAGTGCTGGCCATGCACGATATCCTGACCCGGACCGGTTCGCAGACCCGCCTCCTGACGGCCAGCCTGCGCACCGCCCAACAGGTTGTTGACCTGGCGTCAAGGGGATTGGATACTTTCACCTTCGGAAGGCGGGTCGCCGACCAGTTGCTGGCGTCCGACCTTACCAACGCCGCCGCCGCCGATTTCCAGCGGGCCGCCGAAGCCATGGGAGAAGAATCATGAAAAAATCGATCCTGATGCTGATGGCCGCATGCCTGATCCTGGGAGCCGCTACCGCCCACGCCCAGTCCTATTACCAGAAGGAAGGCAGCCTGTACCTCGAGATCTTCGGTAACGGAGGCGAGGCCTCCGTCAACTTCGAGAAGTTCCTGGGCCGGACCGCCAGCATCAAGGTGGGCGCCGGCCTGACGGGCGCTGCCTACCGCAAGGGGTACGTGATCCCCTTCGGAATGAGCTTCTTCTTCGGAGGCAGCAGGAACAAGATCGAGATCGGCGCCGGCGGAGCCTGGGTCGATTTCGACGACAACGGGACCGACCCGGTCATCTACAAGCTGCAGGAGGACCAGGTGGTCGCCAACGGGGTGCTCGGATTCCGCTTCATCGGGGACTACGGCTTCACCTACCGCCTGGCCTTCACCCCGGTCTACACCAAGGACGGGTTTGAACCGATGGGCGGGGCGATCTTCGGCTACGCCTTCTGACCCGGGTTGAGTCAGGTCTGCTGCAGGTACTGTTCGAGCAGACCAGCCAGCAGTTCCGGCACCAGCTTCATGCGCTCGGGCGTTTCCACGTAGGCGATCCGCATCTGGGTCCGACCTGGATTGGGCGCCCCCGGTGCCACGCTGTAGAATCCCGCCATGGGCGCGGTCAACAGGGTCGTGGGCCGGCCGGCGACATCCACGCTTCCTTTCCGGGCGCAGAACAGCACGAAATCCAGGGCGTCGAAATCCGGTGGGGCGATGTTCCGGACATCCACCACAGAATAGATGCTGGCGTCGGGACGGGAAACGATAATTCCCGGCAACAGATCCCGGGTGCGTGAAGTGAACTCCCGCAGCATGGCCCGGTAATATTCCCGTTGGTCCGCGTACCATTGCCGCAGATCTTCGTGGGACTGGCCGGCCAACGCCCCGAAGATGTACTGGCCGATCACGTTCGAACACAGCCCCGCCGTATTTTCCGCCACGGACCGCGCATGGTATTCGGAATTGTCGGTCACCAGGGCCCCGATGCGCAACCCGCAGGCGTTCCAGACCTTCGACGAGGTCTCGATGCTGATCCGGCGACCCGTAATGCCGGGAACCTCTTCCTCCGTCAGCCCCCACACGCTCACCGTGTCCGCCTCGGTGTAATAAAGCTCCCGGTAGGCCTCGTCGCTGATCAGCCAGAGCCCGTACTTCACGCACAGGCGGGCCAGCTCCACCAGGGACTTCCGGTCGTAAAGCTGCCCGGTGGGATTATCGTAGGGAATGACGACCATGGCGCCTGGCCGGTGCTCCTGAATGGTCTTTTCGATCTCGGCGGACGACGGCAGTGAAAAGCTGCCGTCATCGCCCATGGCTCTGGTGATGGAGACAGTCGCGCGCCCCAGCCGTTCGGCGAAGGCCTTGTAATTGGTGTAGGCGGCATCGATCAACAGCAGGGGGGATTCCACGGTGCCGGCAGGACCGCAGCAACCCACGATAACCAGTTCCATGGCCTGGCTGCCCCCGTCGGTGATCTGGCTGGACAGGCCCGCGGTGTCGAAGCCGCTCGAAGCGATGATATTCAGGAAGGCCGCGTTGGTCTCGGCCGATCCCGTGGTCGCGCTGTACTTGACCACGCCCTCGGCGAAGGGACTGCCCTGATCGCCCAGACCACGCATGCGCTCCCGCATGGCCGGGTGCATGGGCAGCGACACGTTGCCGATGGCGACATTCAGATCTTCGGTATCGTCGTTCCGCTTGGCGAATTCGATCTGGGCCAGGCGAATGACGGACGGCTGGCGCGTGGCGAAATGGGCGGACAACCTGGGTTCGGCCATGTCAAATCTCCAGTCGGGAATCGGTCACTCCCCCACGACCTGAACGAAGATGCGGCGGTCGCGGGGATTGTTGTCGTGATCAATGACGACGATCTGCTGCCAGGTGCCCAGCACAAGTTTCCCCCGGTGCACCGGCACTGTAATGTTGGGACCCAGAAACGAAGCCCGCAAATGGGAAAATCCGTTGTCGTCCCCCCAGGTCGTCCCGTGCCGCGTGGGCATATCCTTGGGCCACAGTTTTTCCAGGGCCTCGGTCATGTCGGCGGTCAGGGCGGGCTCGAATTCGATGGTGGTGATCGAAGCCGTCGATCCCACCGCGAACACGTTGACCAGTCCCTCTTTCACCCCCGCATCGATGACGGCGGCCTCGATATCGGCGGTGAGATCGTGAATATCGCTGAAACCCCGGGTACGGATAAGGATTTCACTGCCGATGATCATGCCGCTTCCCCCTCAATTACTGGTCGCCGGAAATTGGTCCCATGGAGCGATAGTCCGAGCTGGTCATGGTAGTGGGAAAAACCGCGAAGGCGGCCCCTGGAAGGGCCGCCTTCGCGGCTGGACCTCGGTCCTTACTTTTCGCTCTCTTCACTTACCGGTCCCGGCGTGAAGAGGGGAAGCTCACTGGCGATCTGCAGATCGATGATCATATCCAAGGCGTTTTCAACCTGGATGAACCTGGCCGCGATGACCGGATCGGTCGCCTTGGCGATTTTCTTGGAGGTTTTTTCCAACAGGCTGAGACGGTCTTTCTGCTGGCCAAACCAAGTTTTCATCAGTTCGCCGGCCTTTTCACCCGTCATGTTTTCGTAGTTCTCTGCGTATTCCTTGATCAT
>CBDURF010000073.1:0-15586 GCA_965369705.1 uncultured bacterium | reverse complement strand
TAACGGTCGCATGTCTCCACCTCCCTTAGAAGAAATACCCACTATGAGACGCTACTTTAATCATAACGAAACGGCCTCTTCAAGTTTAAATTTTAACAGTTATTGAACAAGTCACTGGCCCTTCGTCAATAATCTTCGGATCGAACGCAGTGACGACAGAATAGAGGCACAGCCCAAGGCGTATGGGCCCTTTTATTGTTCCGAAATCACGGTCTCTAATCCTTGCGAATCTCCCCGTGGAGCTTAAATTGGATAAAAGGATCTTTTTTGTTGATAAAACCATTTCGGTCCGGGAGTAACCATGTCTGAATCCACCATCGTCCCCGAGATGACCCTTTTCGACATCACCGAGAAATTCCCCGAGACGATCGACGTTTTCGTGGCCAACGGGTACGAGCACGTGGGGGACGAGAAGAAACGCAAGTCCAACGGCAAGATGGTCACGCTCGGGCAGGCCGTGCAGATGAAGGGCAAGGACTTGGCGAACTTCACCGCGCTGCTGGAGAACTCGGTGAAGGAAAATCGGGCCAAGGGGGATGTAACCCTGGCCATGGCGGCCGACGAGTCGCAGATCTTTCCCACCGAAGGCGACATCAAGGTGGCGGGTCTGCTGCCCTGCCCGGTGCGCATCCCCATGTTGGAGGCGTTCGACAATCTGAGCCAGAAGATCACCGCCGAGACCGGCAAGACCATCGGCGTGCGCCTGGCCGCCGCTTCGGTCGGCGCCGATATCCTGGAAGCGGGCATGCAGTCCATCGGCGACGAGTCGGATCTTCCCGACATCTTCCTGTCCGCGGGTTTCGAGGCTTTTTTCGACAAGAAGAACATGGCTCGTTTCAAGGACCGGGACGTGTTTACCGACCGCTCGTGGGCCACGCACAACGACATGATGGCGCCCTACGGTCTGAAGGATCCCGACGGCCATTACGCCCTGCTGGCCGTGGTCCCGGCGGTGTTCCTGGTGGACAAGACCCAGCTCGAAGAAGGCGAAGAGGTGCCGCGCACCTGGAAGGAAATCCTCGGGCCCCGTTTCAAGAACAAGATCGCCATGCCGGTGGGCGACTTCGACCTGTTCAACGGCATCCTGCTGACGATCTGGAAGGAGTTCGGCGACGAGGGCGTCGAGGCGATCGGGCACAACCTGCTCGAGGGCATGCACCCCAGCCAGGTCGCGGGACGCTTCGCCCCCAAGGGCGGCAAGGGTCCCATGGTCTCGGTGATTCCCTACTTCTTCAGCAAGATGGCCCAGTTCAACCCCAACGCGGAGATCGTCTGGCCCGAAGACGGCGCCGTGGTCAGTCCCATCTTCATGCTGCTCAAGAAATCAGCGCCTGAAGAAGCGGGCCGCATCGCCGACTTCTTCGCCAGCAAGGAGGTGGGCGAGATCCTCAGCCACCGCGGGCTGTTCCCCAGCTGCCATCCCGAGGTGGTCAACCAGGTGCCGGATTCCGCGCCGCTGATGTGGCTGGGCTGGGATTTCATCCGGGCCAACGACCTGGGTGAACTGATTCCCCGGGTCAACGACATCTTCCTGAAGGCGGGGCAATAGATGCGCTTCGTAACCGTCAGCGGCCCGCCCAGCTCGGGCAAGACCGCGGTGATCATCAAGACCCTCGAACATCTGCAGAAAGGCGGGCGGAAGGTCGGCGTGGTGAAGTTCGATTGCCTCTTCACCGACGACGACGAACTCTACCGCAAGAAGGGCATCGCGGTGCGCAAGGGTCTGGCCGGCGCGCTTTGCCCGGATCACTACTTCGTCAGCAACGTCGAGGAATGCGTGCAGTGGGGTCTGCTCGAGGGACTCGACGTGCTGGTCAGCGAGAGCGCGGGTCTGTGCAACCGGTGTTCACCCCACATCCGCGAGGTGCTGGCCATCTGCGTGATCGACAACCTCAGCGGCACCGGAACGCCCAAGAAGATCGGCCCCATGCTCAAGGCCGCCGACGTGGTGGTGATCACCAAGGGCGACATCGTCAGCCAGGCCGAACGCGAGGTTTTTGCCTCGCGGGTGCACATGGTCAACACGAAGGCGCGCATCCTGTATGTGAACGGGATCACGGGGCAGGGCAGCTTCGAGTTGAGCACCCTGTGGACCGAGGGCGAGGACACCGCCACGGTCGAAGGCAAAAAACTACGCTTTTCGATGCCCGCCGCGCTGTGTTCCTACTGCCTGGGTGAAACGCGTATCGGCTCGGATTACCAGATGGGCAACGTGCGCAAGATGGATCTCGATCTGCCCATGGGCTTCAAGACCGACGACGGCCCACAGGATCTGGGACCAATGAAAACCGGGGGTGGATCATGAGCCGGCAGCTCGAAACCCTGACGGTGGAGGCGGCCCTGGCCCGCTGGCCTTTCGTCGAGCAGCAGCTCCTCGACAATGGATTCAGTGAAATCGCGGACAGACCCGAAGCCCGCCTGGCCGAATTGTTGGACGCCGATCAGCTCTCCGATCTGGACGGGTTCATCGGCGTCATGGAGGATTTCCTGGGCGCCAATGAAGAGAAGGTGCGCGAGGTGACCATCACCGGCGGCCGCGCCAAGGACGGCAGCCCGGAGCCGGTGAAAGAGCTGACGGTGAAGGTGGGCGAGGTGATCTGCATCGTCGGCCCCACCGGCAGCGGCAAGAGCCGGCTGCTGGCGGACATCGAGTGGGTGGCCCGGGGCGACACGCCGACCGGGCGCCACGTGACGATCAACGGCCAGGTACCCGACGACAAGTGGCGCTTCTCATCGGAATACAAGCTGGTGGCCCAGCTGAGTCAGAACATGAACTTCGTCATGGATCTGTCGGTGGAGGAGTTCCTGTTCATGCACGCGGAAAGCCGGCAGGCGGGCGATCCGGCCGAGAAGATCCAGCGAATCTGGAACTGGGCCAACGAACTGGCGGGGGAGCCGTTCGCCATCGATACTCCGGTGACCAGCCTGTCGGGCGGCCAGTCGCGTGCCCTGATGATCGCCGACACCGCGGTGCTGAGCGCCAGCCCGGTGGTGCTGATCGACGAGATCGAGAACGCGGGCATCGACCGCCAGCAGGCCCTGGACATCTTGATCCGCGAAGAGAAGATCGTGCTGATGGCGACGCATGACCCGATCCTGGCCTTGATGGGCGACCGGCGGGTCATCATCAACAACGGGGCCATGCAGAAGGTGATCGAGCCGAGTGCGGATGAGCGGGCGAACCTGACGGAGCTGCGCAAGCTGGACGCGAAACTGATGGCGCTCAGGCATCGGCTGCGGATGGGGGAGCGGTTGGATCGGATTTGAGTGGGCGCCGCCGTTCACCAGCTACCCGGGATTGGTGAAATCCACTCGCGTATGTTAAAATAAGGAGTCGGAAATGCTGAGGGGTGGAATGGGTGGTGGAAATTTCAGCCACCACGAAAGGGCGGTGCTGCACGGTGGGCCGGATGAACAAAATCCTGGTCACAGGTATGCTGTTGCTCGGTATTGCCGCCAATGGTTTTGACCTGGCCCTGGCAGATCCCGCACCCCGAATTCCACCAGCCCCGGAAAACCCTATCGATATCCTGACCCGGCTTTTCGCTCCCCATCTATTGGAAAAGAAATCCACCTCGTCACCAGAGCTCCGATATTGCGGTGTGGAAATCACGGACCTGGTCAAAAGCACCTGGTCCCGGATGACCCCGGAGCTGCAGCAGCACATTCCTGACCAGTTCCGACCTCCCCGATTCCGGGACCAGGGAGCGAAGTCCGCCCAGGGTAGGGATGTCTGTGATGCCTTCCTGGATTCGGCGCATTTTCGAATCCACTACTCCACCGATCCCGAGCATCTTCCCCCGGGTTTTCCGGACCTCCAGGTGGTCCGTGATCTGGCCTCCCACCTGGAAACCGCCTACGAGTTTCACAGGGATGTCTCGGGCATGGGTGTCGCCCTTCCTGACGGCGATCATGGGGGCGGACAGGATCTCTTCGATTGCTATTTCTACAAGTTGGAGGGTGGGCTTTTCGGCTATGCCCATGGTTTTCAATCGGTTGAAACAGACTGCGAAAACACCTACATGGGATATTTCGCCGTTACCACTGATTTCAACACGCGAGAGCTTTCAGACCAACTCCGCCTTACCTCGGAACACGAATATTACCATCTGCTGCAATACGCCCACAATTCGTCCCAATACACTTGGTTCAAGGAGTCCACCGCCCGCAATTCCGAATTCCATGTGTGGCCGGATATTGCCGTTCCCTTGGGGGTCTGGGCGTGGATGACACACCCCTATTACTCTTTGTGGGATGGTTCCGGTTTCCACAAATACGCCCCGCATTTCTGGTTCTATCTGGAAGCCCACCATGGCTGGGATTTCGTGACCAGGATTTGGGACCGCTGTTGTCGTTCGGGAGTCGAGACCGCGTTGGTCGCCGAACTCGATGACTTGGGTTCGGACCTGGGAACCACACTGACGGACTTTGCCGTTTGGAACTATTTTACCGGTGTGCGCGACGACGGGGATCATTACGATCCCGCCTATAATCTTCCCGCCGTCTACCATCAGGCTAGTCACTCCGATTATCCCCTCCTTCCGGTCAGCCTGCGGGATGGCTTGACCGCCCGCCCAGCCGCCAGCAATTACATCCGTTTCGATGGTCCCGCGTCCAACAACAACCTGCGGCTGACCTTCGATGGACACCCCGCTATGGCGGGGGAACGCGCGGTGATCGTGCTGGGTGTCAACGAATGGGGCCACCGGTCCTGGATCCTGAAACCTGATCCGGAAGGGGATGTGGAATTGATCGTCCCGGATTGGGGTCTGTTCGATTACGTCACCCTTGTCGTAGTTAATTTCTGGAACGCGCCCGGCGATTCGACCTCACTCCACTACACCTACGCGGCGGCGGAAGTCGACCAGGCCACCGAAGTGACCGATCTGGCCAGGCTGGTGATGAGCTCCCCCAACCCCTTCGGGAATTCAACCCGGGTCGTTTATTACATTCCCCGGGAAGGCTCCACTTCCACCATCCGCGTCTATGACCCTGCAGGGCGATTGGTGCGCACCCTGCTCGATGAATCGGTCTTCGCCGGTCTCCACCAGGTGGTTTGGGATGGAAGGGACCAACAGGGACGACCGGCGGCAGCAGGGATGTATCTCATTCGACTGGAGAATGGTCCTCACCAACACACGAGAAAAGTGACGTTTGTGAGATAGGTGGGAAATGCCTGTTCCTTGCGTCGCGCATTTCGATGGCGGCGAGGGCCGGCGTCCCGTGGTATCGACAAGCATAATGTGGTAGTATCACACTAGCAGGCTGATTTCACGCACGTTCCGTTATTTCCGGAATGATCTGTCGTCCGTGGAGGAAGTGTCATGAGAAATTCGCCCACCATGCTCACAGCCGCTCTCATCTTTTCGCTCTTCGCCTGTACCGTAGCGGCAGCCAACAAAGAGACGATCGAAACAACGGATGCCTATATCAGCCAGCAAGATGTATCGGTTGCGGTATATGGCCACAATGAAATCGGGCTCTTCGAATATTTCAATCTCATTGTTTTTGACGATACACGACTGGACTTTGTGAGTATTGCAGCCGATCGCGGTGCTTTCTGGTACGGCAACTATCCCACCCAGGTGGTCGGCAACAAGATCTATATTCACGGCTGGGCCGGCGGTGTCACAAGCTGTATCGATCCGGATACGGGCGAGCCCGGCAGCCCCCTGCTGCATCTGAACTTCAATGTCCGGTCTGGCGCGGCCATCGGAACGGCGTCGGTGGTTTTTTCTTCCGAGCCGGTTTTCGATGGGCACTGGGTGGATTGCAGTTTTGGGGGCGTCAATCCACCGCCTGAATATTATGACGGTGGAATCGATATCGTGGGGCATGCAAATCACATCACGATCGGGGAATATCAGGCGGATGAATCGGGCCGAGCGGTCGTCGACATCAAGATGCACAACGGTCTGGACGTCTTCGAGTATTTCCACCAGATCCTGTTCGACAGTTCACTCGCCGGCGTCGATTCTCTGGTGGCGTCTCGGGGAACTCTGCACACCGGCTTTTATCCTACCCATGTCTCGGGCGATACGGTCTATGTGCACGGGTGGGCAGACACTGACCTGTGTTTCCATCCGGATCTTTCATCACCGGGAGCTTCGCTCTACCGGATCTATTTTTGCGCAAGGGACGGCGCACCCGGCGATACCACCATGGATCTCGAATTCATCGGTTCGGACCCGGTCTGGAACCACTGGGTCGGCTGCGATCTGACCACGACTGATTCCTTTACCGCAAGCGACGGGTCGATCTATTTCCCGCCAACGACGTCCAGTCTGAACACCGTGCCGCCAACGACAGCATCTCTTTATGGGAATTACCCGAACCCGTTCAATCCCGCCACGACCATTGAATTCGAATTGCCGCGGCCTGCGGCCGTGGATCTGAATGTGTTTGACCTGAATGGCCGCCTGGTTCGGGAGTTGGTCGCCGGGAAACATATGGATACCGGCCGGCACAAGGTGCTCTGGGGCGGACGGGACGATTCCGGCCGGACTGTCGCCACCGGGGTTTATTTCTATCGACTGGAGACGGGAACTTTCAGTCAGACGAAGCGCATGATTCTGTTGAAATGAGTTGTTGATTCGATTGGTTGATGTTTCGCCAGGGTTCGACAGCGAGGTTCGGCATGAAGATGATCCTGATGATCCAGATGATACTGTTGCTGGCGGTCGGGTGCGATATCGCGCTTGGCCAGGAACCGCTCAGTTCGAATCTGCCTCAGGTGGGGGGCTACGGCGACGACGCTCGGGCCGTCACCTGCGTGTCGGGAACGGCCGGCGCCAGCTTCGAACATGTGGTCTGGGCCTGGATGCCGGGCGATCTCGGCTTGGCCTACCTCACCCTGCGCTTCGACTTCCCGGCCAACCTCGACCTGACCAGCTACCCTGTCTTCAACGACTTGGTGATGGATGTGATCTACACCGACTACCCCGGCGGCACGGTCGAGTGGAACATGATCTTCGGCGGGTGCCCATCCGGTTGGGTCAAGGTGTTTTCCCAGGAGTGTGTGCTGCTGGATGGAGAGCTCTCGCGGATAGGAATCCAGGCCGCCCACTCCATGTTGCGGGACTGTAATTTTGTTCTGAACGATGTGTACGTGCTGAACGAATTGGTGGTGAACGATCCGGATTGCCCGACGGTTCAGGGTACCGCGACTGTCTGGGGTGAGGTTAAGAGTCTTTATCGTTAGATCAAAGGGTGAGAACAGGGCTCAAATGAACAGATTCGGCATGGGCGGCAGTGCGGCGGCAACTCCGGTCTATCTTGCCCTTTGGCGGTCGGGCGAGTTGAAGCAGCGGGTTGTTCTGGCCTGGGAGCATCTCCAGCAGTGTGATCTCTGCGCCCGTTACTGTCGGGTGAATCGTCTGCAAGGAATCAAGGGTGCGGTCTGCCATACCGGAGAGGAGGCCATTGTCCACAGCTGGGGACCCCACCATGGTGAGGAGAATCCACTGCGTGGTTACCACGGTTCCGGGGCCATCTTCTTCAGCTGGTGCAATCTGCGCTGCGTTTTCTGTCAGAACTGGGATATCAGCCATAAGGGCGGGGGACACCCGGTAACCCCGGATCAACTCGCGCACATGATGCTGAAGCTGCAGTCGCAAGGCTGTCACAATATCAATCTGGTCAGCCCCAGCCATGTGGTGGCCCAGATTTTGGCTGCGCTGGAGATCGCCGTTGCGGAAGGGTTGCGGCTGCCGCTGGTCTACAACACCGGTGGTTATGACAGCCCCGAGGCTCTCGCGCTGCTGGATGGCGTGGTCGATATCTACATGCCGGATCTCAAATACGGCAACTATGAAACCGCCCACCGTTTTTCTCGTGTTCGTGACTATGTAGCAATCAACCAGGCAGCGGTGAAGGAAATGTATCGCCAGGTGGGTGATCTGAGGCTGGATGCGAACGGCCTGGCCCGGCGTGGCCTGCTGATCCGCCATTTGGTGATGCCCGGACTGTTGGAAGAGACCAGGGCGGTGGTCACCTTCATCGCCGATGAACTCTCACCCAACAGTTACCTCAACCTGATGGACCAATACCACCCCTGTTACCGTGCCGGTGATTATCCACCGCTGGATCGCCCGCTGAATAGGAGCGAGTACAAGCAGGCCCTGCAGATGACAGAGCAGTTGGGCCTCAAGCGCCTTGATTAATCCATTACCCGGTCTGGTTACACAAAAAGTATGAGGGGAAAAGAAATAGAGTGATGAATCAACGCTTCTCAAAGGGAGTGGTGTATGCAACGGCGGGTATTTCTCCACATGCTTGGATTGGCGACCTTTGGGATCTGCACGGGCGGCATGATGCGTAACAGCGGTGCGGTATTTGAAGGTGGCGTCACACTCTTTTTGTGTGGTGACGTGATGCTGGGACGGGGTATTGATCAAGTTCTGCCCCATCCCAGTCGCCCCCAAATCCATGAGTCCTATATGCGATCGGCCAAGGGTTATGTGGAAATTGCAGAAGCGGTCAATGGCCCCATTCCCCAACCGGTGGATTTCGATTATATCTGGGGTGATGCACTGGAGGAGTTCCGTCGGCTGGCGCCTGATCTGCGGCTCATCAATCTCGAGACGGCGGTGACCACCAGTGAGGCCTATTGGCCCGGCAAGGGCATTAATTACCGTATGCATCCCAAGAATATTCCCTGCCTCACGGCCGCGGCCATTGACGGCTGCAGCTTGGCCAACAATCACGTCATGGATTGGGGGCGTGAGGGATTACTGGAGACATTGGGGGCACTGAAAGAGAGCGGTATAAAAACGGCGGGGGCGGGCCTTGACAGGACCGAGGCCGAGGCACCGGCCGTGTTCAAGCTGCCGGCCGAAGGCAGGGTCCTGCTGTTCGCCTTTGGCCATCCCTCGAGTGGCGTTCCATCGGAGTGGCGGGCCGGGGTTGGGCGGCCGGGTGTCAGTATGCTTGAAACGCTGTCAGCCAGTTCAGTGGCCGAAGTGGCCAAGCGGGTGGCTGCGGTGAGACAGCCAAATGATCTGGTGATTACCTCCATCCATTGGGGAGGCAACTGGGGTTACCGGATCCCCCGGGAGCAGCGGCGTTTTGCCCACCGATTGATCGATGAGGCCGGTGTGGATATTGTGCATGGCCACTCTTCTCATCACCCCAAGGGGATAGAGATCTACCAGGATCGCCCGATTTTCTATGGCTGTGGTGATTTTCTGAATGACTACGAGGGCATCAAGGGGCATGAGACGTACCGTGACGATCTGACACTGATGTATTTTGTGACCGTGGATACGGCCAGCGGTACCCTGTTGCGACTAGAGATGACCCCGCTGCAGGTTCAGCGTTTTCGTCTGCAGTATCCATCAAAGTCAGACCGTGACTGGCTGCAACAGGTAATGGAGCGGGAGTGTGGAGAGCTGGGTGCGCGGATTACCCGTACAGACCAGGGCCGTTTCGAACTGTTATGGAAACAGGATCAGACAAACTGATTTGGTTCGCTGCCGAAAAGCTCCGGGCGAAGCATCCAAGCCAGGCTCCAGAGGCCATCCTCAGAGAGATGCAGGAGACCGAAAACTCTACTTCGGAAATGTCCACTCGAAGGGGAAACTTACGGTTGGAACTGGCTCAACCCGGGTTTTGTGGTATTATTCAACTTCCTCCCTGTTTTTCTTTTAATGGAATGGATTCCCATGTCTGAAACGGCCCAAGGCCCCAGCTCCGGGGTGCTCGAAATCCTGCAGAAAGGCGGCGGTTTCCTGCGTGATCCCGGCCGCTCTTTCGCACTGGACAGCAGCGACGTCTTCGTCCCCCAGAAGCTGATCCACAAGCATAGCCTGTCGAACGGCGCGATGGTCGTCGGCGCTTCGGGAAAAGGTCCGAAAGGGCCGGTCCTGGCGAGCGTCGAAACGGTCTGTGGCCTGCCGCCCGCCGAATTCGCCGACCGCACGCCCCTGAAGCAGTTGACGGCGCTGAATCCCGAACACCGCTTCAATCTGGGCAAGAGCGGCATACCCGCCATGCGGATCATCGACCTGATCGCACCGATCGCCCGGGGCACGCGCGGCCTCATCGTTGCCCCACCCAAGACGGGTAAGACCACACTTCTGGAAAACCTGGCTACGGCCATCCATGAAGACGCCCCCGAGGCCCGCATCGTTGTCCTGTTGATTGATGAGCGGCCCGAAGAGGTCACCCATTTCCGCCGCGCGGCGCCCGCCGAGGTGCTGGCCAGCAGCAGCGATCAGAGCATCGCGGACCACGTGCGCCTGGCCCAGATGGCCATGTCCCAGGCCGTGCGCGAGGTCGAATGCCATCATGACGTGGTCGTGCTGCTCGACAGCATCACGCGCATGGGACGCGCCTTCAACCAGAGCGGACGGGGATCGGGCCGTACCATGAGCGGGGGTCTCGATTCCCGGGCGCTGGAGATCCCGCGCAAGTTCTTCGGCATGGCGCGGAACATCGAAGGCGGCGGTTCGCTGACCGTGATCGCCACGGCCCTGATCGACACCGGCAGCCGCATGGACGACATGATTTTCGAGGAGTTCAAGGGCACCGGCAACAGCGAGATCGTACTGGACCGCAACCTGGCCGAGAACCGGATCTACCCGGCGATGGACCTCAGGACCAGCGGCACCCGCCGGGACGAACTGTTCTTCAGCGAAGAGGAATTCGACGCCCTGACGCTGCTGAGGCGGCGGGCCGTCGCCGCGTCACCGAAGCCCGCGATGGAGGGCATGCTGAAACTGATCGAGAAATATGACAGCAACGAGGCGCTGCTGGCGGGGATCTCCGGAGAGTGATCTCCTTTTTTATTGCCTCCCTCGGTACAGGGCCTTGATCCCGCCCCAGGAGGAAGCCTCGACCGCGACCGGGTGGTCGGTGTAGGTTCTCAACTGGTAAAGATCGCTGATCATTTCCTGCACGACGCCGACCCCCGGCGAATACCAGCGGTTCACGTTGCTCGACTTGTTGGTCCTGAATTCGCCCCACGGGGTATAGCTGTCTTCAAGGAAGGCATTCATGTCGGAACTGGTCAGGCTGATCCCGAAGGTTGCAAAGGTGCCGGCCGGAACGGTCAATTCCGGGTTCTCCAGGACCTCGTAGGTGAAACTGGCGGTCTGGACGAAGGTTGTGTCGGGAAGGGCGTAGATATCCACGGTCGAGGTCCAGGTCTTGCCGACGAACAGGGGCGCGTCCACCACGCGAATCGGCGGCTGATACAAGTATCCCCAGGTGTGGCGGAAAAAGCCCCAGAGAAGGACACCGCCGTCGGGTTCGGAGGTCCAATAGTTGATCAATCCCTGGTCTCCGGGACTGATGGTGTATTCGATCGGAAACGGATGGCCCTGGAAGACCGGCACCTGCTGGCCGACCACGCGCATTTCCAAAGGACCTCCACCCACGACATAGGACCAGAAATTTCCCGTTTCCAAGGGCTGATAATCCTCACCCGACGCCGGTCCGACGAGGATGAGAATCAGGACACATACGATGATCGGTTTCATGGTCGAACCTTTCTTGCGGTATCAAAAAGTGGGAGTCCGGCACCTCATGATTATAGCAGATCGAGAAGGGGAAAGGGCCCCGGGGGCCTTCAGGAAAGCCGAAGGCCTTGACACTAATCAAAAACAAGATAAAGTGTATCCTGTATAGCCAGTAAGAAAACCCGCCAATAAATCACAATAGCCGGGAGGCAGGCAGATGGCAGATTATAAATCCGTTCTGAGCGACGAATTGTTGCAGGGATGCGCCGAACGCTCCGGGACCCATGACAGCGAGAACAGCTTTTTCTTCGAAGATTTCGAGCAGTTGAAAAAAGCCGGCTACCTCACCGGCCCCATTCCCATGGAATTCGGCGGGGCCGGCCTGAATCTGCTGCAGTGCTGCCAGGAGCAGCGCAAACTGGCCTATCACGCACCGGCCACGGCACTGGGCCTCAACATGCATCTGTACTGGCTGGGCGTGGCCGCGGATCTGTGGCGCCAAGGGGACAAATCACTGGAGTGGCTGCTGAAGGAAGGGGCCGAGGGAGAAATATTTGCCGCCGGCCATTCGGAGCGCGGCAACGATCTGCCCCTGTTCCTGTCCACCACCAAGGCCACGCAGGTGGACGGCGGCTTCCGGTTCACCGGGCACAAGATGTTCGGCAGTCTGTCCCCGGTCTGGACCCGGTTTGGCTTCCACGGCATGGACGCCGACCACCCGGACGGACCCCGGATCATCCACGCCTTCATGCCGCGGGGCACCGAAGGGTACGAGATCAAGGAAACCTGGGATGTCATGGGCATGCGGGCGACGCAAAGCGATGACACCATCCTGGATGATGTTTTCATCCCCGACAAATACATCGCCGACATCGTGCCGGCCGGTCAGGGCGATCCCTTCATCCTGACCGTTTTTGCCTGGGCGTTGCTCGGCTTTGGAAGCGTGTACTGCGGTGTGGCGAAGCGGGCCGTCGACCTCGTGTTGCCGATAGTGCAAGGCAAGTCCTCCCTGGGCCTGACTCGGCCCATGTCCTACCATCCGGAGGTCCAACATTCGGTAGCGGAAATGGTGCTGGCTCACGAGACCATGAATCCGGTCCTGGAACGCACCGCGTCCGACTGGGTCGCCGGCGCGGACTATGGCCACGACTGGCCCGCCAAGATCGTCGGTACCAAGTACCACTGCGTCGAGAGTTGTTGGAAAGTGGTGGATACCGCCATGGATATCTCAGGCGGAAACGGCATGTTCAGGGGCAGCGAACTGGAGCGACTGTTCCGCGACGCCCGTTGCGGCCGGTTCCATCCCGGGACCTCGAACCTGGTGCACGAGATCGTGGGTAAGACCGCGCTGGGCATTGCCTTGGACGAACAGCCGCGCTGGGGATAAACCTGGAAGAACCGGACGGCAAGAAAAAGCAGAGTGTTCCCTGCTAGAACGGATTGGTCGCAAACACCGAAAACTCGGGGATGAAGCCGCGGTCGTCGATCTCAAGAGCACCGAGGATGCTCCTCTTTCGGCACCGTGGTTGTTCCTGTTTCTCCTTCAACAGGCCTTATCGAAAAAGACTTTTGACTTGACCCCAGGAGGTCGATTCCGCTGGAACTCCCGGACCCCAATCCAAGGTGGCGGTGATGTTGTACAGTGCGGATACATGGTCGAGACCAATCCCAAAATATACTTCAACACAATCAGGGAAATAATGGCCAAAATATGTACTCATCGTGATATTTGCCTGGGCCATGGACAAGTCAGGACCCGTTTCATCATCAATGGTGAAAACGGGGAGTATGGTGTAGGGTCCGGAAGTGTTGGAGGTGACATTCACAGATAGGGGCATTATTCCACCAGTATCCTCCCAGACGATAATGAAGTGGGGACTAACCCAATCCACGTTGCCATTGCCGCTGACCGTAAATTCGGCGTTGAAGTCATTGACGGTCCAGGTTGCGGTCATGGAAGCACCTGATAAGGTGCCACTCCGATCGAAACTCTGGAGGGGATCATCGCCGTCGGCAATTTGGACATCGACAAGGACAGGGATCTGTCCAGCCGATGCTCCCAGGTCGGAATTGAAGAAAAGTAAAAAAACCAGGGCCAACATCCGCAGGATTTTCATGAACGGTCTCCCCAAGATCAAACTGGTGAACGGGGTGGGAGCAACTGTCAATTTTTTGTGAAACGAAGGACGGTTGTCAACAATATACCGCGATAACAGAATTTTTGGGAGGCATCGGTGGAATTCCTTGTGATGTCCGGACACCCCAAAGTGTTCCCGGCTAGAACGGATTGGTCGCAAACACCGAAAACTCGGGGATGAAGCCGCGGTCGTCGATCTCCAGGGCGCCGACGATGGCCGCGGCGATCTCCTCGGGCCGCAGTTTTTTAGGGGAGAGTTCCTGCTGCTTGCCGATTTTCGTGAAGAATTCCGTCTGAACCTCGCTCGGATTGACCAGCATCACGCGCACGTTGTAGGACCTCAACTCGGCGCGCCAGCACTCGGTCATGCCGCGCAGGGCGAACTTGGATCCGGAGTAGGCCGAAGATGTCCGCCCCCCGGACAGCCCCGAAGTGGAGGAGATGTTGATCAGCACACCGCTTTCCTGCTTCACGAAATGGCGGGCCGCCTCGCGTCCCATCAGCATGGCGCCGACCACGTTGGTGGCGAACACCGCCTCGAACTCTTTCCTGTCGATGTCCACCAGGGGCGCGAAATAGCCGAAGCCGGCGTTGTTCACCAGGATGTCGATGCCGCCGAACTCGGTGACGAACTGGCTGACGGCGGCTTGGGCGTCTTCCTCGAGGCTGACGTCACCCCGGATGCCTTTGATCCCCAGCTTTTCCACCGCGGTGTGAAGCTTGTCCTGATCGCGGCCCATGATGGCCACCCGGGCGCCCTTGGCGACAAGCGCCTCGGCGATGCCGTATCCGATGCCCTCACTGCCGCCGGTGACCAGGGCTCTTGCTCGGGAAATATCCATCATTCTTCTCCCCGAAATAGTCCATCGATTGGGTTGAAACATCCCCACCCCAGATTACCTGCATATCGAGGTTCCGCAAGTCGGAACGAAGAATGCCCCGACCATGACGGCTGGCGCGGTCGGTGCGATTCTTGCAAACAATTTGCCAGAAAAAATCCTTGGGTCGGTCGGTCCGGCCGTGGTAGGATTTCCAGGACGGGATCCGTTCCCGTTCGAGATCCTGATCGCGCAGGAAGCGCGACGGTTCCACGCGGCCTGGGCGGTCCACGGAACCGGGCGAGGTGGGGCTCGCCGCGGATGACACGCCTGATGAGGAGGTGATCCAGTGAGTTATGATAGATCCGGCTCAGTGGAGGTGGCGTCCCTGCTTTGAAGGGACCTCTCCAGCGGTTGGCTGATTTCGGGATTCCCCGAGCGGGGTAACCCAACGCCGCCGAAGCTGAGTGCACTGATTGTAAGGAATGGCGCCGGTCCTTTGGGCCGGCGCTGTTTCAATCCGGTCAATCCACCCGGTACCCGTTCATGTCCTGCCCCTGGGGGAGATAACGGATGCATTTTACGGCCCGGCGCTCATCCAGGTGGATGGGTTCGGGAATGTCCAGTGCATGGAAGCCTCCGACGATGTCCATCAGATAGTCCGCCGCCTGGCAGTCCGAATGGTTGAGCAGGCCGAGGGTGTGCCCGAGTTCATGAAGGGATATCCCGGCCACCATATTCGGGGAAGACAGCTGGGTGTCGATCGATACGGCCATCTTTTCGGGGATGACCCCGCCCAATTTCACCCCGGGACCTGCCGGTGACAGCAGGGAAACCAGGCCGTAGAAAAATTCCATGTCCTCGAAGCGGAATTCGATATCCGCCGACTCCTGATCGTCCGTGCGGAGGAAGTATTCTTCTCCCATGGCGTCGTTCCAGAGGAACATGGCGACCAGGGCGGCATCGTCCATCGGCACTCCGTTGTCGTTCACGAAGGCAGGGATGTAGACCGTCAACGGATAGTGCTCCCACCTGTGGAGGATGGATGCGGCGGGATTGCTTATTCGGGTGGTGGTGAAGGTCATGCGCCGCAGGTAGGAAAGGAATTCATTATCGGGGAGGATACAACGGGGGTCCTGGGTATTGCGCGGTATCAGGAAAAAATCCTGATC
>CBDURF010000072.1:0-15608 GCA_965369705.1 uncultured bacterium | reverse complement strand
GTTGGTGCAAAGCCTTTTGAACGAAAGCCCGCACGCCTCCGGCAGCCATAAACAGATGTGGAATGGTTGCGACACAAGCGGCCAGAACACTGCCTCCGGGGTATATTTCTACAGGTTCAAGGCGGGAGATCAGAGACGGGTGGGCAAGCTGACCCTGCTCAAGTAGGAGATTTTCCGACATGACGACCGGGGAGTCATGCCCCCCTCTCCGGTCGATCAAGCTATTTCCCTCCTCATCTTGGCCCACGCCCCTCGGCGCCACGGTAGTCATCATTTTCTTTGAGTTTTCCCCGGCCGGATCACATGATGACCCAAACGCCAACCCCAACCCATGGTGGGTCAATTCCCGTGAACGAAAACAACCCCGGAACAATCGAAATCGACCAGGGCGCCCCTAGCCTGGACAACGTGATCGTGGTGCTCAGCCGCACCACCGAGCCGATGAATATCGGCGCGGCCTGCCGGGCCATGAAGACGATGGGCCTGAAGCACCTGCGCTTGATCGACCCGCTGAATCCCAAGGGCCGCAGCGCCCGCGCCCTGGCCCACGGGGCCGAGGACATTCTCGAAAACGCGCAGGTGGTGGACACGCTCAACGAGGCGATCAGCGACGCCCTGGTGGTCACCGGCACCACCGCCCGCATGCGGCAGCTGCGCAAGCGCGCTCTGCTGACTCCTGCGAACCTGGCCGATCACATCGCCGACCACAGCCGCTCGGGCAAGGTCGTCATCATGTTCGGGACCGAACGCACAGGCCTGACCAACGACGAGGCGGACATCTGCCGCTACCTGTCCACGGTCGACACGGCGCCCGAGCAACCCTCGCTCAACCTGGCCCAGGCCGTGATGGTCTACAGCTGGGAAATCCGGCAGGCCATGCAACGGGCCGATGCCCCGGGCAGCACGAGCCAACCCCGCAACGCGCCCGCGCCGGGGGTGCGCCGACCGGAGATGCGTGTCCGCCATCCCCACCGCACGACCAGACTGCCCACGCAGATCGAGCTGGACAACACTTATGCCCACCTCGCCCACGCCATGAAGGCGGTGGACTACACCGAGGCCGAAACGGTCAAGTTCATGACCTATCTGCGCCAGCTGCACATGCGGGCGGGCATCGTCAACTGGGAAACGCACATCTATCACATGTTCTGTCGCAGGATTTTGAGGAAGCTGGGTGTGCCCAAGTTTCCCGGTCTGCCGGGTGTGCCGGACGATTCAGAAGATTCAGCCGAATAAAAAAAGACCCGGACCGCTCTGGAGCAATCCGGGTCTCAGCCCAATCCCCTGGGCGATTCGTAATCAGCTGACGCCGATGGCGCCGATGGCCTCGAACACGGCGTGATATTCCATCTCCAGATGCGCGATGTTGGCCCGGACCGTCGGCAAATCATCTTCCTTGGCCAATATCTCGAATTCCCTGCAGACCATGGCCAGCCGCGGCGCGCCATATGTCGCGCAGGCGCCCTTGAAGCTGTGGGCCTCCCGGGCCACTTTTTCGCAATCACCGTTGGCGATGGCCTCTTTCATGGCCTTGTACAGGGGCGGCGCATGTTCAAGGAACAGGTCTCGCAGCTCACGAAGGATTTCCTCATCCCCACCGAATTCGGCCATCAGACGCGATTCGTCAATGACTGGCATCTCGGACCCCGGAAGGTTCAATTCCTTACTCACGGCGGTTCCTCTCGGTTTGGCGAATTCCTATCTCCGACCTCCAATTTCGGCCGAAATCCCAGGGCCTTGATCAATCTTTTCAAAATCACTTGACCTGTCGGTTTTCCGGCCGAAAACTCTGTCATCAATCGCCCAAACGGCGGGGCAAGGACCTTCCGCCGAAAAATCCGGCCGTATGTGACGGCCATTAGGAGATTAAAATGAAAAAGCTTCTGTTGATCGCCCTGACGGGCCTTTTGACCATCGGCGCCACCGCGCCCGCCCTGGCGCTCGGCCCGGTGGACGTCGAGGCCGAATTGCCCGTGTACACCAAATACGTCTGGCGCGGCATGAACCTCGTGGACGACGCTGTCCTGCAGCCCAGTATCGAGGTCGGCCTGTTCGGTTTCGAACTCGCCGTGTGGGCCAACATGTATCTGACGGACATCCACAACGAAGCCGGCCAGATCAGCGAGGTCGACTACACCCTGGGTTACGAGCTGGAACTGGCCGTCATCGAACTGGAGGCGGGGTTCCTGCACTACTCCTACCCAAAACACTATTTCGACGACACCACGGAATTCTACCTCGCCGGCGAGGTCAACGTCCTGCTGTCGCCCAGCCTGGCGGTCTATCAGGACATCGACAAGTTCAAGGGCGCCTACTGGGCCGCGAGCGTGGGTCATGGCTTTGGACTCGGCGAAACCATGCAGCTCGAACTTACCGGCGGATTGGGTCTGGGTTCCAAGGGATACGTCTCGGGATATTTCGGGGGCATGATGACGGTGCCCGACACCGATCTCGACGCCTCGATGACCGACTACTTCGTGCGCGCCGAAGTGCCCTTCAGCCCGATCCCCTTCCTGTCCATCGTCCCCAGCGTGACCTACACTTCGCTGTTGGGTGACGCCAAGAAGGCCCTGGATGACGATGATGTACTGTATTCAGGCAAAAAGGATAACGTTGTCTGGGGTCTGGCCGCCGGCTTCAGTTTCTGATTTCACGGTCGTCAGGATTTCCACCCCCCGCGGACCGGTTTCGCGGGGGTTCTTCTTTTCAAAACCGGAACCATCGGGCATCATCGAAGTTGAAGTTGTCGCCGCTTGAGGCGGCTGTTCTTTTTGCCCCGGTCGACCCGACCGACCAGCCATCCCGTTCCAGGGGGAATCCCGTGAAACATGTCAATGCCGCCGCCCGCCGCCTGACCCTGGTATTTATCCTGATCCTGACCCTGACCGCGGTTGCCCTGGCCGCCCCGGCGACCGTCACCCTGCCCGCCGATCCGCCGGCCATGCGCACCGTGGAACTTGTCGAGCAGTGGCGCATCGGGGGCGAGGATGACGAAGACATCCTGCTCGGCGTGATCTTCGATGCCGTGGTCGGGACCGACGGCAATGTGTACCTCATCGACCGGCAGCTTTCGCAGGTCCTGGTCATATCGCCCGAGGGCGAACTTGTGACCACGCTCGGCCGGCAGGGCGAAGGACCAGGGGAACTGAACCAGCCGCACGGCATGTTCCTGCTCGATGATGGAAAGATCGGCGTGATCCAGGGTTTCCCCGGCAAGGTCACCATGATCAATCCCGACGATACGCCCGGTGGGGAGATCCATCTCGGCGGCCCGCCGGAAGAAGGCGGCTTCAATTTCGTGCGTGAACTGACCAGGTGCGGCGACAGTCTGGTGGGTGTCCGGGGCCGGGCGACCTTCGACCTGGAATCGGGCAAGAGCATCGCGACCAACACTCTTGCCGTCATGGACATGGAAGGCAACGACACCGCGGTCATCGTGGAGCACACCCAGGAGAGCGATCTGCAGCGGCATGTCTTCGACGAAAAAGCGCAGTTCTCGGAGCTGGACGAATGGGCCATCGGACCTGACGGCGTCATTTACACCACCCCCGTGCGCGACGCCTACACCATCAACGCCCGCGGCCTGGACGGCGAACTGGTGCGTGTCATGACCCGCGAATTCAAGCCGCGCCACCGCAATAAAGAGGACAAGGATGAATTGACCGACGGCATGATCATCGTCATGAACGGGGTCAGACAGGAAATCGAGAGCAAGGCCCTGGACAACGACCCCGCGATCATGGGCCTGTACGTGGCGAACGACGGCCGGCTGTTCGTGCGGACCTGCTTCGATCAGGACAAGTTGCTGGAAGTCGGCACCGCGGGCCGTTACGACGTCATCTCCGGAGCCGGTGAATTCACCGAACAGCTGACCCTGGCTGTGCCCGGCTTCGAAGGTGAAAAGGACCGCCTGGTCTTCATGGACGGTGTGAATTTCCTGGTGATCCGCAACTTCGATCAGGCCCGGCAGGCCATGATGGCGGGATTTGGGGATAATGAAGAGGAAGACGAGGATCTCGGGGACGCCGAACCTCTGGAAGTGGTGTTCTACCGCATGCCCTGAGGGGTTGTGGCTACCAGCAATTCGACCTGGCAACAAATACCGAGCCTGACAGTGCCAAACCTATCGTCAAGGTCGATGGCATTGCGGAAAAGGCCCCCGGGGGCCTTTTTTTTCGGCTGCCGTGTCGACAAGGAGCCAATCATTACTAGGTTGAAGTCCATGGATATGTTTTAAGCTCCCAAGTGGAAAGGAGGCAACCATGGCGCCAGTCCTGAATGCTGTCGTGACCCACCGCATCGAGGTCGCGTCCGGTCTGATCATCCTGAGGGTTGCCCCGGACGGCTGGGAATTGCCGGCGTGGGAATCGGGACAATTTGCCGTCCTGGGCCTTCCCGGATCCGCACCCCGAACCATGTTTTCGGATCCCGAACCCCAGGGCCCGGATTCCGACAAGGTCATTCGCCGGGCCTACAGCATCGCCTCATCACCAGAGGAGGCGAGCTACCTCGAATTCTACATCACCCTGGTGCAATCCGGCGCCCTGACGCCGCGGCTGTTTGCCCTGAAACCCGGGGACAACGTTTTCCTGGGCAAAAAGATCAGCGGCATGTTCACCCTCGACGACGTACCCGACGGCAACAACCTCATCCTGGTGGGAACGGGCACCGGCCTGGCGCCCTACATGAGCATGCTTCGCAACGAACTGGAATGTCACCTCGACCTGCACACGGTGGTTCTTTTGGGAGCGCGCCACAGTTGGGATCTGGGCTATCGCGGTGAACTCATCGCCATGCAGCGTTACTGCCCGACTTTCCACTACATCCCGGTCATCAGCCGTCCCGATGAGGAGATGGTGAAGTGGTCGGGGCAAACCGGTTATGTCCAGGACCTGTGGGACCGCGGGCTGGTGGAAACGGCCCTGGGCGCCAAGCCAACCCCAGACAACACCCACGTTCTGCTGTGCGGCAATCCCGGTATGATCGAAGGGATGATCGAAAGGCTGGGCACTGAAGGTTTTGTCGAGGGTACCAGGAAGGAACCCGGGCAGATTCACGCGGAGAAGTACTGGTAGGCCGCTTCCTCAGGGCTCAAACTTCTCGTAGACTTCTTCTCCGGTTTCGACATCAGTGCCGAACAGTTCCAGGTACTTCACACTGGGTAACATGAGGGTCTCTTTGGCGAAGATGTAGATCTTCTCAAGCAGCGCCCGGCGTCCGTCAATCTCCATGAACGCCCGGTAGGCGCCTTCGTGAACATCCACCACCAAATTCCGGCCCACATCCGCTACCATTTCAATGACAATCCGGTTGCCCTCTCGTGACTCGATCTTGAAACCGTACGCCATCCTTTTTTCGATCCTCTTCAGCTCCTTGCGGTGGCCGCCCTCGGCCAGTTTCAGCCAGTAGACGGTGACGGGATCCTCTTCGGCCAGGTTCGAGTCGGGCAGGACCTGGGCGTCGTAGACCACGATGTTGGCGTTCTTGTTGCGCTCGATGTGGAAGAGGCGCTGAGGAGTGGGTTCAACGTCATCGGCCAGGGCGCTGAGTGGGAGCGAGAGAGCCAGGATCAGAATGATATGGTGCGGGACACGCATGGTTTTGATCGTCTTTCTCGGTATGAGCTGGGTCAATGGTAACCTGAACATTCTACTCTCAACCGGGCTGAGACAGCAAAATTTTTATCGATGCCGGGCGTTTCACCCTCGCAGTCTATCACATTTATCCCTGCGAAAAAGGGTCCCCGGGGCATTTTTTCCTACCTGCTGGATGGTGGATATCTGCCTGGTTTGAAGGTTGTTCCCCACCTCAACTGATTTGGGGACGTCATGAAGGCCCCGGAGCCATGGATGGCGGAGGGACCGGAATGTCGAGTCAGCCCACAACAGGAAGTTGCGGGCCGACGTTCCCAAAATTAGTTGAGGTGGGGAACAACCTTCAAACCAGGTAGATATCAACAAGCACAACAGCAAGAAGCACCATCCCGATCCAGGAGTTGATCTCGAAAAACGCCTTGTCGATGCGCCGCATGTCGCCCCCGTGTACGATGGCCTGTTCCCAGGCCAACAATCCCGTCATGATCACTACTCCAATGAACGAAACCAGACCCAGCCCCGAACCGCGCCGAATCGCGCCCGCCATGAAGACGATCGACAAGACATGGAACACCCTCGATACCATGAGCGCCCGATCAATACCCAGCCGCGAGGCCAGGGAGTGAAGGCCGGCCCCGCGGTCGAAGTCCACATCCTGGCAACCGTAGATGGTGTCGAAGCCGGCCACCCAGAACATCACTGAAGCGGCCAGCCACAAGGGGAAGGCCGCGAACTCGCCGGTCACCGCCAGCCAGGCGCCCACCGGCGCGATGGCCAGGCCCAGACCCAGCACCAGGTGGGCCAGCGGCGAAAAACGTTTCATGTAGGAGTAACCCAGCACCACGGCCAGGGCCACGGGGCTCAGGTGGAAGCACAGCGGGTTCAACATCCAGGCGGCCAACACGAGCAACCCGGCGGACAGGACCACGAACATCCAGGCTCCGGCCACGGAAATCGCGCCCGCGGGAATGTGGCGGTCGGCGGTGCGGGGATTGGCGGCGTCGATTTTCCAGTCGGCCACCCGGTTGAAGGCCATCGCGGCGCTGCGGGCGCCGACCATCGCCATCAGCACCCAGAACAGCACGTGCCACGAGGGCCGGCCCTCGGAAGCGACCAGCAGGGATATCAACGCGAACGGCAGGGCGAAGATCGTGTGCTCGAATTTGATGAGGGACATGTAGCGGGAGATCAGGGTCATGTCTCACCCCACCGCGGAGCCAGATCCACATCAACCCCAAGATGATCACACACCCGCTGCACCATGAAATCAACCAGGTCGCCGGGAGAAGTGGGCCTGTGATAAAAACCCGGCGACGCGGGCATGACCAGCACGCCCATCGAGCTCAGCCTGGTCAGGTGTTCCAGATGATGGGTGGCCAGGGGCGTCTCGCGCGGCACGATGATCAACTGGCGGCGCTCCTTCAGGCACACATCCGCCGCCCTCAACAACAATGTTTCGCTGGTGCCGGCCACGATGCGGCCGACTGTGCCCATCGAACACGGGATAATCACCAAGGGCCCGCCGCGGGCCGAGCCGCTGGCCAGGGGCGAAGCGAATTCCGTCCGTCCATAAACCCGCAACTCACCCGGCCCCATGGAACCCAACCGTTCGATGATGCCCTCGACCGAAAGGTTCAACTCCACCGGCGCAGTCTGGCTGACCGCCTCACTGACCACCAGGTTCACGTCGCGGCCGGCGTTCAGCAGGACATCGACCAGGCGCACGCCGTAGGCCAGACCACTGGCCCCGGTCCAGGCCACGCCGATGGCGGTCTTGTTGACGCTGTCACTCATTCCTGCAACCTCCCTCCCACGATGTGCGCGATGCCGAATGTCTGGCGTTCGACAAAAACCTCGGCGAATCCGAATTCCCCCAACAGGTCGGCGAATTCCGCGGGCGTCAGGAACTCACTCATGCTGCTGGGCAGGTAGCTGTAAGCGGCGCTGTCGCGCCCGACGATCTTGCCGATCAGCGGGATGACAGTATTGAGTCCAAACCTAATCAACCCCGGAACACCCCGGGCCTCGCCAACAGCCTCGCGGTCGTCACGGTAGAACTCCAGGACCATGAACTGACCGCCGGGACGCAGCACGCGCGCGATCTCGGCCAGGCCCCGCCGGACGTCGGCGAAGTTGCGCACGCCGAAACCCACCGTCACCGCGTCGACGCTGCGGTTACCGAACGGCAGCTGCATGGCATCGGCGGCGGACAACAACAGCGCATCCGCCCCCTCTTTGCCACGCGAACCTTCGAGCATCTCCGGACAAAAATCCGCGGCGATCCAGGTGCGCCCCTTGTCGGCGCGACGACAAGCCAGCGCCAGGTCGCCCGTGCCGGCGCAGAGGTCCAGAACTTCCCAGATATCTGAATCCAGCCGCGCAGCCACGTTTTTCCGCCAGGTCTTGTCACGATTCAGGCTCAGGAAGTGATTCATGAAATCGTACACGCCGCTGATGCGTGCGAACATGGAACGCACCTCGCGGCCGTGGGCCTGGTCGTCGCGCACCGCCCAGGTACCGGCCTTGCGACCGTGGATGTCCTGGAAATCGGTCATGCGCCGCCCAGGCCCTTCAAAAGATCAGCCCACTTGCGACCGACCTCTTCCTTCACCGCCGGGTCCATCTCCACGATCGGCGGCCACTCCCGCTCGTAACCTTGCTCGCCATGCAGCTTCCGGGTGGCGTCGACGCCCATCTTGCCCCCGTAGCAGGGCAGGTTGGTGGTGTGGTCGAGCTGGTCAACCGGACCCTCGGAAAAGAACGTGTCGCGCGCCGGATCGACCGCGTTGCTCACCCGCCACAGGACCTCGGTCATGTCGTGCACGTTCACGTCCTCGTCGACCACGATCACAACCTTGGTGAACATGATCTGCCCGGTGCCCCACAGCGCCTGGCAGACCTTCCGCGCGTGGCCGGGATACCTCTTCTTGATACTGATGATGACCAGGTTGTGGAAGCAGGCCGCCACCGGCAGGTGGTAGTCGACCACCTCGGGCAGAGGAATCTTCAACAGGGGTAGAAACAGACGTTCGGTGGCCATGCCCAACCAGCCGTCCTCCATGGGCGGCACGCCGACGATGGTGGTCAGGTAGATGGGATCCCGGCGACTGGTGATGGCCGTCACGTGGAAAACGGGAAACTCCTCGGCCAGGCTGTAGAAACCGGTGTGGTCGCCGAAGTCCCCCTCCAGGCGCCGCTCACCCGGCTCGACGTAACCCTCGATGACGAAGTCGGCCTCGGCGGGCACCTCCAGGTCGCAGGTCACGGCCTTGGTCATGGCAATCGGCTCCCCGGTCAAAAAGCCGGCGAACAGCGCCTCGTCGATGTCCGGCGGCAAAGGCGCGGTGGCCGCGTAGGTCAGTGCGGGCGGGCCGCCGATCGCCACGCAGACCGGCATCCGTTCGCCCCGCTTTTCATATTCGGCATGATGGGCGGCCCCGGTCTTGTGGATCTGCCAGTGCATGCCGGTGGTGCGGCCGTCAAACACCTGCAGGCGATACATGCCGAGGTTGCGCCGTCCATTCTCGGGGTTGCGGGTGATCACCAAAGGCAGGGTGATGTAGGGCCCGCCGTCGCCGGGCCAGGTGGTCAAAACGGGCATCACGTCCAGCAGGCCGCGCCGCTGAAGATCTTCGCCCTGGATCACGATCTCCTGGCAGGCGCCCTTGCCCACGCTCTTGGGCATGGCTTCGCCCCAACCCTTCAGCTTGCCCAGCAGGCGCACCTTGTCCCACAGCCCGGTCGGCGGCCCCATCTTCAGGGGCTCCTCGATCTTCGCGACCGCCTCTTCGATACTTTCACAGCCCAGGGCCCAGGCCATCCGCCGCCGGCTGGCGAAGAGATTGATCAGCAGGGGCACGGGTTTGCCGTCGGCGGTCACGGCCGTCTCGGTGCGGCCGGCCGAAGCGCTCAATTTTCCCGGCGTCGGGTTTTCGAACAGAAGAGCGGGGTTTTCGCCGGCCTTGACGAACCGGTCGGCGATCTCGGTGACTTCCAGATGGGGATCCACCGGATCGCTGATCCTGATCAGTTCGCCCTTTCCCTCGAGAAAACGGACGAAGGATCTGAGATCCCTGGTGGGAATACCGGCGGCGTTGGTCGGAGTCATGTTGTTTCCTTGGTGGAAATTACCAGTTTTTCGGTGGAACCGTGTTCCGGGCGCGAAAGTCCTGAAAACTTAGCAGAGGCTGCCATGACCGGCAAGGAAGGCCCCGGCCTTCACCGGGAACGAGAACCGGGGCCGGAGTTGGATTTTCGGGACAGGATCTTGGTCTCCCCGAAATACTCCTCGAGCTGGTACTTGGCTTCCAGTTCCTCGAGAATGATCGGCAAGTGACGCTGTTCGATGGTCGTGTTGAGTTCGTACATCCAGGCGCCCAGAACCACCGTTTCGGCGTACTGGTTGTCGAACGCAGTCAGGATCAGTTCTTTGCCGGCCACGCGGTAATGAGCCTTCTGGTCGAGGGTAAGCTTTTCGGACACCCCCAGGGCGAAATGATTCTCCAGGCCCGGCAGATACTGCCGCCCGGTTTCGAACACATAGCCCGGCCAGAAGGCCAGTACCAGGTCCTCGGGTTCGGTGCGGGCTT
The DNA here is from genome assembly GCA_965369705.1 of uncultured bacterium. GTDB lineage: Bacteria > Krumholzibacteriota > Krumholzibacteriia > LZORAL124-64-63 > LZORAL124-64-63 > JAGLCY01. The sequence goes on along the minus strand of CBDURF010000072.1, from coordinate 5,425 downwards.
CGATGGCCGCGCTCACCTTGCCCAGATGTTCGAAAGACCAAACTTCCTTCCAGTCCATCCCCGTCTTCCGGACCTGCAGATCCACCGCCGACAACGCCGCCGCCAGACCAAGCACCGCCACCAGGACGGTTCCCGGTCGTTTCACCAGTTCCGTCAAACGCACCAGGCCGGCCACCGCCAGAGGCGCCAAGAACGGCGTCAACGGGCTGGTGAAGTACTGTTCGTAGACCGGGTCGGGAAACAGGCAGGCCACGGTGTGAACAAGCGCGCCCACACCTGACAGAACCATCAATGGCCGCAGGGGGCTGTCGGGATTCCGCCTGGTCCAGTCGATGCCGAAGCCAACCAGGACCAGCTGGAAGAACATGAAGGGATTCAGGAACAGGGCCTTCCCCAAGACCTGGAAGGCCAGCAACCCCTGGATCCCGCCGGCGGCGTCGGACCGCTCCAGGGAACTGAACCTGAGCTGGTGGTAGCGGAGGTTGTTGAAGAAAAAGCGGTCAGGGTCCAGCGCGAAGAACACCACCGAGGGCGCCAGTCCGGCCAGCAATCCGCCGAGGTAGGCGGCCATGTTGCCCAGGCGGAGCCCTTTCTCCATGCCCCGCAGCTGGAGCCACCCCAGCGCCAGGGCCAGTATCCCGGCCCAAGGCAGATATAGCAGACGCACCCCCACGCCCAGACCGGCGGCCGCACCGGCCAGCAGAAACCATGGCCAGCGCCGGGATTGCAGACCGCGGTCCAGGGCCCAAACAGTGGCGAAAACGGCCAGGTTGGTCAGGGCGAAGGTCTTGACCGTCACGTTCCAGGACAGGAAGTAGGGATTCATGGCCACCAGCGCCAGGCCCGCCAGAACGATCCCTGGTCGTTCCGGCCAGCGCCGCTGAAGAATCAGCCCCCACAGGAACAGCGAGAGGACCCCGACCGCCACCGAAAAAAGGCGCATATTCGCCAGGGAGGATCCCGCCATCTTGTAGACCGGAGCATAGAGGTAGGGCAGCAGCGGCATCTGGGGATAGAAGAAATCGAGATAGGGCGTTCGGCCCTCGCTGACCAGCCGGGCGGCGGTGGCGTAGTACCCTTCATCCCCGTCGATGGGCCGGTGGCGGCTCAGCGCCAGGGTCCCGGCGAAAAAGGCAAGGATGATCAGTAAAATCAGGAATCGATGCTGTCTCGAAATCATGAATGGTCCCGTAATTTGACGCCTCAAATTCCGTCGGCCGCAGAGCAGAAGTGATTGACAGCCAGAACCAGGAAATATTCAAGGGTATTTGCGGTCAGGAAAACGATTTTTCAGCCGGAAGGCGTAACGACGAGCCGCGTCGAAGCCGGCAGGTGGGTGGAGATATGGACTCGTCGTTCAGCCCTTCTGTTCGAACCTTCGGTGCAGTTCCAGGTGGAAATCAGCCAGGGATTTCATGTTCTGATCGACGTCCAGGATTTCCATGGCCCGTTGGTAGTCATCGGGATGCACGTGCATGATGTAGCGGTAGCCCCCGCGGCCGTCGGTGATCCCGTTGGCGCTGGAAACGTTGATGTTCGCGTCGCAGAGCATCTGGTGAATGGCTACCAGGGCGCCCAGTTCATCGTCGCCGTGGATGATGAAGGCATGGTGGGGACCCACCAACCGGAGACCCTCGTGGCGGGCCAGGTCGCCCAGCCAGGTTGCGTTCAAGGGGTAGATGACCAGCTGGGTTCTGTCCCTGCCCACCGGGAATGCATTGAATGCGACCAGGTTGACTTCTTCCGACGCCAGGGTTTCGAGGAAACGGCAACCCTGACCGGGCTGGTCCTCGACCGTGGTGTAGTAGTAGTCCACAGAGTAGATATTGGCCGTCATGGCGGCACCTTCCTTGTTTGCGGCATGCAGCCGTGCCGTCCGAAACCGTGTGGGGAACGGCGCCGGTGATGGCATCCCGCCAGCCTGACTGCATATTTCGGCCGATAGGATCAAAGCCGGGGTGCTACAGACTACGGGACCGCCGGAAAAATGTTCTCGCCTATGTACCCAATGTACTGGCAACTCCATTATACCACACCCCCGGCGGGACACCAACCCCAACTTGTTAATAGATTATCAGGAAATGGCTGAATTCATCAGGTTCAGGCGGGGGTGATCAGTTCTTCGGCCGGATGAGCACGGCCTCGACTTCGCCGTGCTGTTCCCGCTTGTTCGCGCCGTGCTTGTGGAATTTGCCCAGTCCCTCCCAGTGGTGCACGACCTCCCACCGGAAGAAAAGCTTGAGGATTTCCCCCTTTTCCAGGAAGAGACGGTTCATGTCTCCCTCCGGCGAGCGGAACGAGCGACCGCTGCGCCGTTCCCATTCCTTGCAGAGGGTGTCAAAGGAAGGATCCTCCACGTGCCAGGCCGTCAGGAACAACGTGCCCCCCGGCCGGATCCAGTGGTGGAGGCGATCGACCAGCGAGGCACAGCCCTGCAGGTCAAGCATCTGCATCAGACCGAAACAGAGTACCACGTCGAAACTTTGTTCCGGTTCGTAGTGCATGAAATCCTGAAGATGGGTCTCCAGGGGGAGGTTTTCTTCGGCGGCAAGACGGTTCACCGTGTCTACCGCAACCTGCGAGGTGTCGATGCCCGTCACCTGGCAGCCCTTGCGGGCCAGCGGCAGGGCGTTGCGGCCTTGCCCCACGCCCAGGTCCAGCACCCGCGCACCGTCGGGAATGAACTCGGCGCACTTCATCAGCAGATGCGACTCTTTCGAGCCGAACAGGGCTTCATCCTTTTCATAGGCGCTGTCGTAGTTTTCAGCCAACGGGTTCGCCGCCCTGTTTCAGCTTCCTGATCCGACCTTCGACGGCGGTCGTGATCGGAATGAGGATTTGATCGGCATTTTGAGCCCTCCATACTTAACGTCAGGCCCTCGATCAGGCAAGCATCAAAGGGCTTTCGGACGGATCCAGCGCGGCACGACATCCCCCTCATGAAGGTTGACCCCTTCTGTCTTCTTTGACATGATCCAGACCACTCCGATTCCACCGCATGCCAACCGGGAGATGGATCATGTCGAAAAGCGTTCTCACGCTGAGTGTTCTGTTTGTCCTTCTGTTCGCCCTGGCCGGCTTCGCCGCCGCGAGCGAACCGGAGGAAGCCCTGGAAACCGGCCCGAAATGCGCGTTCACCGATGCAGTCGGCATCATCGCCGCCGGCGAAAACACCCAGCTCACCTTCCGGCAATACGCCGCCCTGTGCGCACCCATCCTGTGGTTCTCGCCCGACGAACCGCTTCTTGAGAAAACCAAGGGCAAGGACATCATGATGCCCATGGCCTTCCCCTTCCAGGGCAAAGCCGAAACCCCGGTGGTCTACTACCGGATCCGCACCCTCCTGGTGCGCGCCGACCAGGATGACGAGGTCATCATCGCCGACGACGCCGATCGCCTTGACACACTGGTCGACTTCCGCCAGATCGCCGGCGTCGATCTCGACTTTTTCTTCTACTACCCCTTTGAGGAAGGGTTTGGCGCCCATACCCATGATGTCGAAGCGGTCTACATGAAGACCTTCATCCAGCGCTGCGAGGCATGCGGGAAAACGCACTACGCGCTGAGAGTCGACCGCACCATCGCCAAGGCCCATGGCGTCCTCTGGTACGACAACACCCTGATCACCGACAAGTACACCGAGTTCCCCATGACCATCCTGGTCGAAGAGGGCAAGCACGCGAGCTGTACGGACAAGAACCAGGACGGCATCTACACCCCGACCTACGACGTGAACACGCGGGTCAACGACGCCTGGGGGGTGCGGGACATCATGCGCTCGGGCGGCCTGTACTCGGGTGGCTGGCAGGCCTGGATGGCCAAGAGGCGACTTCCTGAATACCGGGTGTTTCCTCCCCTGCTCGAGGGGCATGTCCTGCGGGACCAATTCACCGTGGACGGCGTCTACGCCCCGGACAACGCCATCTACGAACTGAGGCCCTTCCCCCGGTCGGCCGACGCCGCGGATGACCCCGGCCTGGTGCCCTTCATCGCCGACAAGGGCGATGAGGACTGGCCCCAGATCGTGCCCGACACCGACATGACCAGCTTTACCCGCTGGTTGGATGAGGACAGTTTCATCAACTCGGTCTCGGTATCAGCCCGGTTCGACGGCCTGAACCATGGCAGCCGCGACAAGACCTTCGGTATTTCCGTCATTTTCCCACTGCTGATCGTCAAGAACGTGTCCGATCCCGTCGGCGGCGGCTGGTTCGTGAACCGCATCTATCTCAAGGACAAGAAGCTGCGGGACCTCTCCTGGAATCTGCTCTACACCACCAGCGCCTCCCGCTGGCTCGACGGTTATTTCGCCATGGGCTGGGAGTGGGACAAGGATGACGACGGCCAGGTCCACACCGACCAGATGACCGAAACCGGCATCAAGCTGCGCTTCAACCTGGGCCATACGCCCCTGAGATTCCTCAAGTCCCTCGGCACGGATTTCTGGGGGGTTCGCTTCGGCATCAAGAACAAGGGCTTCTTCAACTGGGAGCAGATCGGCTACGCCATCGAGGTCGGGGCGGGGTCTTTCTAGAGGCCTGGTTTTTTTTCTGTGCGCGGCCGCTGTCTCCCTGCAGCGGCCGCTTGGTTTTCGGGCGTTTTGTGGATACCTTTGGGGTACTTCAAGCCCTGAGATCCCCCGGGGGTCTCGAACCGTGAATCCCTTCAAGGAGACTGGAAATGGCCAAGTACAGGATCGGTTGGATGCCCGGCGACGGAGTGGGAGTCGACGTGATGGACGCCACCCGGATCGTGCTGGATAAGTTGGGTTTCGACGCGGAGTACGTGCATGGCGACATCGGCTGGGAGTTATGGAAGACCGAAGCCAACCCCCTGCCCGACCGTACCATCGAGATGCTTCACGGCGTGGACGCCGCCCTGTTCGGCGCCATCACCAGCCTGCCCAAGGAAGAGGCGGAGGATGCCCTGGTTCCCGAACTGCGGGGCACCGGCAAGGTCTACCGCAGTCCCATCGTCCGGCTGCGCCAGGAGTTCAATCTGAGCACCAACCTGCGGCCCTGCAAGGCCTACGCGGGCAACCCGCTGAACTTCAAGGACGGCCTGGACCTGGTCGTGTTCCGCCAGAACACCGAGGGTCTGTACATGGGCGTGGAGTACCATCCCCTGCCCCAGAACGTGCGCGACATGCTGACCGAGACCCACCCTTCGCAGATGGGCAAACTCGAAGGCACGGCCAACGAGGACATCGCCATCTCCACGCGGATCTTCACCCGCAAGGGCTGCCAGGACATCGTGCGCGCCGGCTTCGAGTTCGCCAAGAAGTTCGGCTACAAGACGGTGACCATCGTCGAAAAGCCCAACGTGGTGCGGGAAACCAGCGGCTTGATGGTGCGCGAGGCCCGCAAGATAGCCGAGGAGTACCCCGGCATCGAACTGTGGGAAACCAACATCGACGCCATGTGCA
>CBDURF010000071.1:0-15935 GCA_965369705.1 uncultured bacterium | reverse complement strand
CCGGAGGCTGAAGAAACCGGCGACGTGGAAGAGGACGTCGACAAGGACAAGTAGCCAGCGCCGGATCCGGAATCCGGTTCTGATCCGCCTGTGAGAGGGGCGGGGGCAAGGCCTCCGTCCCTCGTTTTTTCCGTAACGCCACCCGTAGTCCGACCATGGAGTCGAAATGAGCGAGCTGCAGGATCTGCGACCCCTGGCGACGGTGAATCCCATCTCTGGCCGGACAGGCACCCCACTGCGGGTCGCCTTCTGGACACTCGGCTGCCGACTCAATCAATACGACACCGAGGGTATCAAGGCATCCATGGCCGGCGTTTATGACATCGACGTGGTGGCCTGGAACGACCCGGCCCATTTATATGTGCTGAACAGCTGCACCGTCACCGCCAAGGCCGACCAGGAGTGCCGCCGGCTCGCCCGACAAGTCAAACGGCGGCACCCATCCAGCAAGGTCGTGGTGGCCGGCTGTTACGCCCAGACCCAGCCCGAAGCCCTGGCGGCCATCCCGGAAATCGACGGGGTCATCGGCAATACCGACAAGGAAGACGTCGCCACCTGGCTACCGGCCGTGATGGACGAGGAAGCCCTGACCATGAAGGTGGTGGAATTCAGGGAAAAGCCGGAATTCGATTCCCCCTTGATCGACGGCTTTTCGGGACGCAGCCGTGCCTTCGTGAAGATTCAGGACGGGTGCAATCTCCGCTGCACCTATTGTCTGATCTGGCGGGCCCGCGGTCCGGGTCGCAGCCGCCCCGTGGAGAATGTCCTGGCCCAGTTGAGGCTGTTGGCCGAGGCCGGATATCCCGAAACGATCCTGGCCGGCATCCACCTCGGAGGTTACGGGCGGGATCTGCGGCCGAAAGTCACCCTGCCGAAACTCCTGGACATCTGTCTGGAAGAGGTTCCCGGGCTTCGTTTACGGTTGAGCAGCATCCATCCCAACGAGGTTACGCCCCGCCTGCTGGTGATGTTCGCCGCCAACGACCGCCTGCGTCCCCACCTGCACATCTCCCTGCAGAGCGGAAGCGACGGCGTGCTCACGCGGATGAAGCGTCCCTACCGGAGCGACCGAGCCTGGCAGGCCATGCGGGATGTAGCCGCCACCGTGCCGTATTTCGGCATCGGAGCGGACATCATCGTCGGGTTTCCCGGTGAAACGGATGCCGAATTCGAAGACACGCGCCGCATGGTGGAAGAGCTCCCCTTCAGCTATCTCCACGTTTTTCGTTTCTCCCGGCGGCCAGGCACCGCCGCTGCCGACATGGCTGGACAAGTGCACCCCGAAACCATTTCGCGCCGCAGCGAGATCCTGCGAGGGCTCGCCGAAGTCAAGAAAGCGGAATTCAGCCGGTCGCTGGTGGGAACGACCCGGGAGGCCGTCATCGAGGCCGAAAGCGCGATTCCCGGCTGGCGTCAGGCCACCACGGACAACTACGTGACCGTCATGGTTCCAGAAGATCCGGCCGGGGGCATCGTGCCGGGATCCCTGGTGATCGTGTCGATCGACGGATTTTCCGGTGAACGGCTGTTCGCCTCCGTCCGCGAAGTAATCCCGGGATTCGCTGCCTCCGGAAAGGAGGCCTGAGTTGGCCACTTTCCAGGACGGATTGCCCGATCTGACCAGGACCGACCCCGAAGCCACCTTCGGACCCGAAGTCTACATCGAGACTTTCGGATGCCAGATGAACGTCTACGACAGCCAGGTAATCGGCGGCCTTCTGGAAAAGGGTGGGTTCCGCCTCCGCGAGGATGACCTGGGAGCCGACGTCATCCTGCTGAACACCTGCAGCGTGCGTGACCTGGCTGAACACAAGGTGATCAGCCGAGTGGGGGAGCTGCGGCACCGTAGGGCAAAAGCCGGCCTGTCCCAGCCGGTGATCGGGATCTGCGGCTGCATGGCCGAACGGTTGGGCAAGCATCTGCGCAAGGGCCCCCGCCGGGTGGATCTGGTGGTGGGCGTCGACAGTTACGACACCCTGCCAGGTCTCCTGCGCGAATTGACCGCCGCCGAGATGAACAAGGTTCCGGAAGCCCTGCGCACCCGCACCGGGCACCGCAACGATGCCCACTACGTAGCTCCGCCTGCCCTCTATCCCACCAACAACAGCCACCTGGTGACCATCCACAAGGGTTGCGACTACAAGTGCACCTATTGCATCGTACCCTACACGCGTGGCCCGCAGAGCGAAAAGACGCCCGACACCATCCTGGCGGAGATCCGGGGCATCGTGGCAGCCGGCGGCAGGGAGGTCACCCTGCTCGGCCAGAACGTGACGGCCTACCGGTGGGGGGAGGACCTCGATTTCGCCGGGCTGGTGGCACTGGTCGCCGAGGTGGATGGTTTGGACCGAATCCGTTTCCTCACGGGCCATCCCAAGGATATGCATCCCCACCTGATGGACACCATCGGCCGCCTCGAAAAGGTCTGCCCCTGGCTGCACGTGCCCGTCCAGAGCGGAAGCGACCGCATTCTGCGGCGAATGAAGCGCCTATACACGAGCGATGAGTACCTCGCCATGGTGGATTACGCCCGCCGGGCCATTCCCGACGTCACATTTTCCGCGGACGTCATCGTGGGTTTTCCCGGCGAAACGGAATCCGATTTCCAGGATACACTTGAGGTCGTCCGCCGGGTGAAGTACGATCAACTTTTCTCCTTCAAGTATTCCGAGCGGCCTGGAGTGCCCGCCGCCCGCCTGGGGGACGACGTTTCGGTGGAGGAGAAGAAAAGGCGGCTTGCCGAACTCATCAAAGTCCAGGAAGATATCTGGAACGAGGAAGCGGCCGGACAGGTCGGCGAGATCTGGACAGCAGTCGCCGAGGCGGAGGCACGCCGGCCGGCAGGCAGTTGGCGGCTTCGTACCTCCAACAACCGCAAGATCGTGCTGCATGACGAATCGCTCGAGGTCGGTCAGCAGGTCAGGGTGCGGATCACCGGCTGCGCCAACACCACCTTCGTGGGCGAACTTTTGGCCTGATTCCTTCCCGACAGGGCCGGGAAGAAAGAGGTAATACCGTGTGGGTCTTCAAGGGGATTCTCTTTCTGGTTCTGCTGTTCGCGCTTGTCTATTTCTTCGTCACCAACAGCGGCCAGAGCGTCGACATCAATTTCTTCGGCAAGTCCTATCTTGGCATTTCCATCTACTGGGTCGTGGTCATCAGCTTTCTGTTGGGCTTCGCCACCAGCTTCGTCCTGGCGGCCTTCCGGGAGTTCAGATTCCACCGGGAGATCGGACGGCTTAAACGCCAGAGCACGACCAAGGACAGGGAGATCGCCGATCTCCGCACCCTGCCCCTGAAACATATGGGGCCCGGGGACCCGGCAACCCTCAAATCGGGAGATGAAAGCGGTGACTAGCCTTCTTCCCGTGGCCGTAGGAGTTCTCGTGCTGGTGGCGGCGGGGATCGCGGTGTACCTCACCTTTCGCGACACGAAGCAGCCCGCCGGGGGCGACGACTATCTCCACGCCCTTGAACACTGGATCGAAGGAAATCTCGGCGAGGCCGCGGCGCTTCTGCACCGCGTGGTCCACGACGATCCGGAATCGGTGGAACCCTTTCTCCAGCTGGGCAATCTCCTGCGCCTGCAGGGCGACGCCGAGCGGGCCGCTGTTCTCCACCGTAGCCTGACCGTCCGTGCCAATTTGACCCTGGCCCAGCAGCAGTCGGTTGGTCTGTCCCTGGCCGAAGATCTCAACGCACTCGGCCACTGGGAAGGGGCCCGCGATGTCCTGGATTCCCTGCCCCGGACCGCAATGTCCAGGACCCGTTACTGGAAGACCCGCTTCACCCAATGGAACGGCCTGGGGGATCAGGCCGAAGCGGCCCGCACCCTGAAAAACGCGCCGCGGCAGTGCCCGGAAAAGGACAAGCCCTGGTTCCTTGCCGCCTACGCCAGCTATCAACTCGACCGGGCCCTCACTCACGCCCTCGCCGGAGAAATGGGCGAGGCCAAAGCCCGGCTCAAGGACGTCAAGAACGTTGCCGGAACCCAATCCCGTATCGCGCTGGTGAGGGCCATCATGGCCGCCGTCGAGAACGACGCCCCAGCGGCGGTATCCATCGCCAGCGACAGCCTCCTTAACAGTCCCGAGGAATTGGACGTCTTCCTGCCCCTGCTGCAGGAAGTGTTGCTGCGGTCCGGACAGTTCGCGCGCAGCTTGCCCATTCTCGAACGGGCCTGCCAGGCGGAAAACGCCCCGCCGTCCTTGTGGATCGATCTGGCCATGCTTTACGAGAAACTCGGGCACCGGGACAAGGCCCTGCGTCTGCTGGAGGGCAAGTCCGGCCAGCACGAGTTCACACCCGACGCTGCGGCGCCCTATCTGAAGATGCTCGTGGATGATGCCCCCGGCAGCGACTTCGGCAAGGTGTGGCGCATGCTGAGCATGCCCGCCGGACAGGAAGGCTGGATCTGCCGCCAGTGCGGTCAGCGCGAGGAACGGATCCGCTGGTTCTGCCCGTCCTGCCGAGGATTCCACACCTACTGCGCCGGCGTCAGCCTACCGGAGGTCCTCTGAGGTGCTCACCCGGACCATTAAGACCCTCTGCTCCTCCTGGCCGGCGAGGATCTCGGCCCTGGCCCTCTTGATCAGCATGCCTGCCCTGGCAGCTCTCGACACGGTGGCCGGCCTGTTCCAGGAGACCCGTTATGAAGAAGCCCGTCTGGCACTGGATCAAGGAGGGGAAGGCTTTCGGGCCGGGGAAGCGACCCTGTGGCAAATCCGTCTGGCCACGGACCCGGCAGAGGCCTTGGTGTTGCTGCGGGAAGGGATGGACGACGATCGTCTGCCCGCCGCGGTCCTGACCCGGATGGCCCTGGAAACCGCCGATATCGAATTCGGGCTGGGTCACTACCTATCCAGCCTCAAGGCGCTCACTCCTCTGTTGAGCGAAGATCAGGGGGAACTGCCGGGAGATTTCTACCTGAGGGCCGGGCTGGCGCTGAGAGCCCTGGGGAATCTGCAGAAAGCCCGGGAAATGCTTGCCTCGGTCAGGCCCCAGGATCAAGCTTTTCAGTTGGCCAGGTATTACCTGGGAGATATCGCCCTGCAACAGAAGGATGCCGGCCTGGCCCTGCGGTATTTCGAATCGGCCGTGGGCGGCCCCGGTTCAGCTCCTCATCCCCGGGTCGCCGGCGGGCGGTGGCGTGCCTTGCTCGCCGAGGGCCGCGAACAGGATGCGTCCGCTCTGGAACAGGCCCTGACCCGGAATGACCCCGGCAGTCTGGCCATGCTGGAAATCCAGCGCCTGCTCCGGGAGCAGCAGGAAGAACTCGCGGCCATGGCTCTTCCCGACTCTACCGACCAGGGCGTCCTAGGGGATAAGCCGCCCCACGCCCGCTATGCCCTGCAGTTGGGGGCCTTCAGCGACCGAAGCCTGGCCCTGGAATTCCTCCGGCGCTACCGGCAGGAGTTGCCCGATCTGCGCATCGATGAAGTACGTGATGAACGGGGTCAGTTCCTGTACAAGATCCGCACCGGCTCCTTCGTCAATCCCGCCCTGGCCCGCACCGAGGCCCGGCGCCTGTCCGGGCGGCTGGACATGGAAGTCATCGTTGCTGATCTGTCCGGTCCCGCGAACCAAATCGATTGAGCCCGCACCATGGCCAACCCACCAGCCAGCGACGAAATCAGCAGGAAGAAGAAACCCCCCGGAAGTGCCGCGGGTCGCAGGACCACGCCAATGCTGACCCAGTATCTGGAGATCAAGGCCCAGCATCCCGGTTCCCTGCTCCTGTTCCGCATGGGGGATTTCTACGAAACCTTCTTCGAGGACGCCCAGATTCTCGCCACGGTGGCCGGTGTAACCCTGACCAGCCGCGACGCCAAGGGTGAAAATCCGGTGCCCCTGGCCGGTGTTCCCTACCACGCCATCGACACCTACCTGACCCGACTGCTCAACCACGGCCTGACCGTCGCCATCTGCGAGCAGGTGGAGGATCCGGCCCAGGCCAAGGGCCTGGTCAAGAGGGAGGTTGTGGAAATCATCAGTCCGGGCACGGCCACCAGTCCCGAACTCGTGGACACTCCTTCGGGAAGGTACTGTCTGGCCTGGCTGCCTCGCCAGGGTGGTTTCGACGGGTGGGCCCTGCTCGACGCCTCGACGGGGGATTTCCGCTGCGGCCAGGAAATGTGCACCCTGGAAAGCCTCTGCCAACGACATCCGGTGAAGGAAGTCATCGTCAACGAAGACACCGACCCCGGCCAGATCGCCAAATGGCGCGTTTCATTGGGTGAAATCGTCGTCAACCCGGTCAACACCGCCTGGTTCCATCACGCCTTCGCCCGCCAGACCCTCCTGGATCATTTCCAGGTGGCCAACCTGACGGTTTTCGGACTGGAGGAGGAAGGGCGAGAACCGGCCTGCACCGCCGCGGGCGCAATCCTGCGGTACCTGGAGACTCTCAGCCTCCGTCGTCCGGACCAGGTGACGGGATTGCGCTTCAACGCCCGCGCCGACCGCCTGGTCCTGGATGAAGAGACCATCCGCAACCTGGAGATCTTCCGGACGTTCCGGGGAGACCGGGGTGAAGGAACCCTGGTCCACCACATCGACCGCACCTTGACCCCCATGGGCCGCCGCCTGCTGGAATTACGCCTGGCTGAGGCCATGACCGACCTGGATGACCTGCGGGACTGGCACGCGGGAGTGGCATCCGCCCTGGACGACCGTCGCTGGCGAGAGGATCTTCGGGCCGTCCTGACCCGGATCGGCGACCTGGAACGATTGTCCGCCCGGGCGGCAGCCGGCCGGATCGGGCCGGCCGGCTGCCGCCAGCTCGGCGCCACCCTGGCCGGACTGGGCGACATGAAGACCACCGGCGCCACCGCGGATCACACCGGTCACCCGGTAACCCGCTGGCTGAATTCCATGGCCTCTTTCGACGACCTGGCGGCCGAGATTCTGGACACCATCGCCAAAGACGCCCCGGCCACCACGCGCAAGGCGGGTTACATCAGTGGGGGACTGGACGCGGAGCTGGACCGGTATCGTTCCCTCGCCAGTGACAGCAAGGGTTTTCTTACCGGCCTGCAGGGCCGGGAAAGGGAAGCGACCGGCATCCCCACGTTGAAAGTCGGTTTCAACCGCGTCTTCGGCTACTACTTCGAAGTCACCAATAAGCACCTGGACAAGGTGCCCGAACACTATCAGCAGAAACAGACTCTGGTTGGGGCCTGCCGGTACCACACGGAAGAACTCAAGGAAGCCGAAAGCACGATCCTGGATGCGGAGGAAAAGGCGAACGGTCTGGAAGCCCGGATCTTCCAGGACCTGATCGATAAGATTTCCGGGCGACTGAAGTCCATCCGTGAGGCCGCTCTTTTGACGGCCAACGTCGATCTCATGCTCGCCTTTGCGGATCTCGCCGAAAGGAGCGACTACTGCCGTCCCGAGTGCGACGATTCCCTCGACCTTCAGATTACCGGCGGCCGGCATCCCGTTGTCGAACAATTGCTGGATCATGATTTCATCCCCAACGACACCATCCTGAACGGAACCACCAACCAGGTCCTGCTGCTGACCGGGCCGAACATGGGCGGCAAATCCACCTATCTGCGGCAGATTGCCCTGATCACCCTGCTGGCCCAGGCCGGCGGTTTCGTGCCCGCGCGTTCCGCGCGAATCGGCATCACGGACCGGATCTTCACCCGGGTGGGAGCCAGCGACAATCTTGCGAGAGGCGAATCCACCTTCTACATGGAGATGAGCGAGACCGCCCACATCCTGCACCAGATGAGCCGACGCAGCCTCGTGATTCTCGACGAGATCGGACGGGGCACCTCGACCTATGACGGTCTCTCCCTGGCCTGGGCCATCACCGAGTTTCTCACCTCGGACGATGGTCCCCGACCCCGCTCGGTGTTCGCCACCCACTACCACGAATTGACGGAACTCGAGGCGGAGCTCACCGGCCTGGTCAACCTGAGGTTGGAGGTCAAGGAGTGGGAGGGGAGGATCATCTTTCTGCATTCGGTCGGGCCGGGACGGAGCGACAAGAGCTACGGCATCCACGTAGCCCGCTTGGCCGGTTTGCCCGATAAGGTCTTGCTCCGCGCCCAGGAAATTCTCCACTCCCTGACCGCCGCTGACAAACGAGACCTTCCCGCCCGCCGCCCGTCCAGCGGTCCCGGAGTCGGGGGAGCCTCCCTGGTGGCGGACCAGACGGGGCAGCCCTCCAGCCAGTTGACCCTGTTTCGGGAAAGCGAACGGGACGCCCTGGCGGCTCTGCGCACCCTCGATCTGGAAACGCTCAGCCCCATGGACGCCTTCATGTGGCTGATGAAGATCAAGAAACAACTTGAAGATTGAAGCCCAACCCGGGCCCTGAAAAACACTTCCAATTTCGCTAAAGGTATTATTTAACCAGTGTAGGGGAGCCGCCGATAACATATTGAGTATATTGAGTCCCGGATGGCGGTGCGGCCTGCCGGATACGGCGGAATCTGCGGGAGAATCGTGGCGGAAATCATAAAATGGCCGGTGGTTCTTGTGTGCCCGGGGGAGGATGAGCTCACCCTGTTGGCGGATCTTTCCGCTCGCCGGGACGCCCGGATCGTGGCCGTGATCGATCCCGAGGGCTTTTCAATTGGCGCCAGCCTGGCCGAAGTCATGGGCTTGCGGGTCATCAAGGACCTGGCGGAATTGGAACCCGGCTCGGCGACCTACCTCGTGCATCCGTCCCTGGACGACCTCGTCGCTCCGATCGTCGATCAGGCGGATGATTTCAACCTGAAACCGGTCAGCGCCCGGGATTTCCCCATGGTAATGGCCGGGCCGAATCTCACCGACCCCCGGTTCCCGACCTCCCCGGACGCCAAACCGAGGTTCACGCCCGGCATCTTCACGGGCCAGAGCTCCATCCCCGGGGCCGACTTCGACCTCCTTGAACTGGAGACCGCCGCCATCCACCGCACCCTCAGCCGGATCGAAGAAGCCCTCGACCGGGAAGGGCTGTTACGCTGGCTCGTCGGTCTTGCCACCCGATCGACCGGCGCCTGCAGCGGTTCCATCATGCTGTTCGACAGCCACTCCGAAGAACTGTACGTGGCCTTCGCCTACGGGCTGAGCCAGCACACCATCCACCGCACGCGGGTCCGTATGGGCCAAGGCATCGCCGGCAGCGTGGCCGAATCGCGCAAGGCCGTGTTCATCACTGACAACAAGCATCCTGGAGCCAGGCGCGACCGCTCGGCGATTTCCGAGGCCATCTGCGCACCCATCGTCTGGCAAGGCAATCTGCTCGGAGTTCTCAACATCTCGGCCAACGAAGGCGAGGGAAAGCTGGCTGGCAACGCCCTGGCCACCATCGAAGGCATGACGCACCGCTTCGCCATGATCCTGGACCGCTTCCTGCGGCTGCAGACCGTCCGCGACGGCGAATTGTACCGCTTCATGGAGGATGAATTCACACGGGACACCGGTTCCCCCGAAGCGGTGGCCGCCACCTTGTGCACCTGGGCGGAGGATCTGCGGAATGCCGCCGGGGCCGAGCACGCCTCCATCGGGGTATTGACGAGCGACGGTGATCTTTTCGTGGCGCATCCCAGTGAAACCGAATACGAATCCCCGCCCTCGCCGGAGAAGGCGGATGTCCTCAGTTCGGGCAATCCCCTGGTCCTGAGGCCCGGGGACCGCGCCGACGTCGATCCCACGGACGTCCTCAGCGAAACCTCCATATTCATCCTTCCGGTGGGGCGCGAGCCCTTGAAGGCTCTGCTGACGGTCGAATTTTCTTCCGCCGCCAAGGCCCACCATTTCCACTCGATCAGCGGGGAGATCCTGTACCTGATCAACCGCCACCTGAATGACTACCTCGAACGCGCCGCCACCGCCGACCAGGTGGACCGCTTGACCACCCTGGCGACGGCCCTGTCCGAACTCGCCGCCGGCCCGAACCGGCCGGGCAGCCGGGACCGGGTGCTGTCGGCGGCCTGCCGCCTGACCGGAGCGACCAAGTCCATGCTCCTGACCACCGCCGACGCCGCATGCCTGGACGAGGAGCAGAAAGGCGAAAGTTCCCTTCACGAGGAAGCGATCCGACTCCTGGACGATACCGGGCAGGGCGGCTGGCAGTCGACCGTTCTGGAAACCCGGGACGAATCCGGTGAACTCGGTCCAGGCCGTACGCTGCTGGTCGTGCCCCTGGAAGCGCAGAAACCCTTCCCGGGTCTGGTTCTGCTCGACAAGCGGCGGCTGCATCCCCTTGACGGCGCCAGTTTCACCGAATTCGACGCCCTGTTCGCCCGACGCCTACTGCCCCTGCTGGCCATGACCACCGAAAATGACCCCGAAGCGGTCGTGGAGGGTGTGAGCTCCGTCACCCGCGAAGAGGGGCCTCCCTCTGCAGTGGAGGAAGCGGCCTTCTCCGGCACCCAGGACGCGCTGGCGGAAATCCTGCGGAGGGAAATGGATCGGTGCGACCGGTATCACACCATGGTGGGCTTGGTGGCCTTCCGCATTTCCGGCGAGGTTTCGGATCCTGTTCCGGTGAGCGCGCTTGTCTCCGAAATCTCCCGCCGCCTGCGCAGCTCGGATCACACGGCCTGCCTGGAGGACGGCACCATCATGGTGATCGTGCCCGAGGACATCCAATCCCTGCCCAGACTCCAGAAACGGGTAACCGCCGTATTGCGCGACCTCACGGGAAATAGGGACCTGACGGTATTGAATGCCGCACGGGTCTATCCCGGGGGCGGCGACAGTCCGGCCCAACTCATCAATTCCGTGCTCGGAGCCCTACCCGGTTGACGCGCGCCTCGCTCCTGTATACCCTTCCTCAACCCAATGACCTGAACAGGATCCGCAACCGCGGCCAATGAGGATCGGCATGAAAGGCAGCATGGCCAGCATACCCGGCAAGATCAGGGTTCTCGACGGCAGCACCATCGACCGGATCGCCGCGGGCGAGGTCGTCGAGCGCCCCGCCTCCATCGTGAAGGAACTGGTGGAAAACGCCCTGGATGCGGACGCCCGTCAGATCACCATTTCCCTGGAGGATGGCGGCCTGACCTATCTGTCCGTGGAGGACGACGGCCACGGCATCCTCTTCCGCGATCTGCCCCTGGCCTTCGAGCGTCACGCCACCAGCAAGATCGCCACCGCGGCGGACATCATGCAGGTGGCCAGTTTCGGTTTCCGCGGCGAGGCGCTCGCCAGCATTGCCTCGGTCAGCCAGATCCGCTGCCTCAGCCGTGTCGCGGGCGAGGAGCTGGGGGGCCTGATCGAAATTTCCGGCGGCGAGATCACCCGCCGCGAACCCGCGCCACGCAACCCCGGATCCACCATCACCGTCCGCGACCTGTTCTTCAACGTGCCCGCCCGGCGCAAGTTCATGAAATCCGCCCAGGCCGAAAAGCGGGCCATCATGAAGCTGATGACCCAGTTGGCCCTGGCGCACCAGGACATCCGCTGGATCGTGAAGTCCGGTTCCGATATCGCCTTGGACCTCCGCCCCGCGGATTCCCTGACGGAACGGGCTCGCGATCTCCTGGGATCCTCCGTCATGGAGCACATGGCCCGGTTCGAGCTGGAGAAAGGCGGATTCAGCATCGGCGGCCTGGCCTCGCGACCCACCTGGACGCGCGGCAATCGTGAACAACAGTTCATCTTCATCAACCGCCGGCCCGTGGAAAACCGTGCGCTGTCGCAAGCCATCGCCCAGGCCTACCGCGAGGTGGTGCCCGCCGGCCGCCACCCCGTGGTCATCGCCTTCCTGCAGGTGCCCCATGGCGAGGTCGACGTCAACGTTCACCCGGCCAAGACCCAGGTGCGCCTCCTGCTGGAGGGTGAGATCTTCGGGATGCTCAAGAACGCCCTCAGCGAGGGATTGAGCCTGAGGAAAGCCGATGAACTACGGCCCTGGACGCCTGAAAGCGGGGGAGGGACCGCAGCAGATGCCCCCGAGCGCCTCGCCGATGCCCAGGATGATTATCTGCGCCGCTACTTCCAGCGCGGCGGCTCGGCCGGATTCGAATTCAAGGGCGTGCCCGCCGGCCAGGGTGAACTCTTCGGGGTGTCCGCCCTGCGGTCGTCCGCGTCCGCGGGAGAGCACGGCGACGAACTCGACGCCGGCTTGCCCGGCGGGACGAATGCGCCCTTGCATTCAGCCCCTTTCTGGCAACTCCACCGCACCTACATCGTCACCCAGATTCGCGGCGGCCTGGTGTTGATCGATCAGCACAACAGCCATGAGCGCATCCTTTACAACGAGGCCAAGCGGGCTCTGGAGAAAAGTGGCGAGGGGACGGGCGTGCCGACCCAGCAGTTGCTGTTTCCCGCCCATCTCGAGCTGACGCCCGGCCAGGTCCAGGCCTGGCAGACCCACGCCGACCAGATGAAGGCGATGGGCTTCACGATCGAACCATTCGGCGGACAGAGCATCCTGGTCCAGGGGATCCCCACCAGCCTGAAGAACTGGAATGAGGGATGTCTGCTCCTGGACATGCTCGACGACCTGGCCTGGGACGACAAACCCAGCCAGGAAAACCAGGTGGATCTGTTGGCCAGCTACGCCTGCCACGCCGCCGTGCGCGCCGGAGAGCCGCTGACCGTGCCCGAAATGCAGAACCTGGTGGACCAGCTGTTCGCCACCGACACGCCCCTGTCGTGCCCTCACGGACGGCCCACCCTGATCCAGTTCACCCTGGAGGAACTGGAGAAAAGGTTCGGACGGAGTTGAGATGACCGCCACCCGCAATTCCGACCATGATGAAAGGCCTCCCGGGTGGCCTTTTGCAGGTCGGCGGTGCCCGGCCATTGTTGGTCCGACCGCCGTGGGCAAGACGCAACTGGTCACTTCCCTGGCTGAACGTTACCCCCTCGAGGTCATCAGCCTGGACAGCCGGCAGATCTACCAGGGGTTGCGTATCGGCACGGCCCAACCCAACGCCGATGAGCTCGCTGTCTGTCCCCACCATTTGATCGATTTCGTTTCCCCCACCGAGAAGTTCGATGCCATCCGATATCGGAAAGATTTCGAGCGGGTCTTCGCGGAAATCGTTGGGCGCCGAGGAGTGCCTGTCCTGGTCGGCGGCGCGGGCATGTATCTGACCGCACTCCGCGAGGGTTTCATGCAGATACCAGGCAGTTCGGCCGAAAGACTGGCGAAGGTGCGGAAGGAACTGGAACCCTTGACGGATTCGGAGGTTCGTTCACGTCTGGAAAAAGTGGACCCGGAGTCGTTCGCCCGCATCCACGCCAACGATCGCTATCGCAGTCAAAGGGCCTTGGAAATCTTCGGGATTTCCGGAATATCCATGAGCGTCTTGAAAGCGGAACAGAAACCCGACCCAGCCCTGGGTTTGGAGTTTCCGACCTACGTCCTGGAGCGCCCCGTTGGCGAGTTGGACGAACGCATCGCCCGGCGGACGGAACGGATGCTGGAGGCGGGGTGGATCGAGGAAACGGAAGCCGCTTTGAATATTCACCCGGCTGACTGCCCGGGCCTCAAGAGCCTCGGGTACCGTGAAATCGTGGGCCATCTTCGCGGGGATATCGACAGGAACGACTTGGCCGGGGAAATCGTCCTGGTCACCAGGCAATACGCCAAGCGGCAGCGGACATGGTTCCGACACGTGCCGACCGAGATGCGGGGCGCCCCCGGGGACCCCGACCTTGTGGCTTCAGTGGACGCCAGACTGAGGATAGGTTAGTTCGCACGTGGACCACCCGGTCAACTCCCTGGATTGCAGAGAGAAACGGAGTGCTCGAAATGATCTCGTACCAAAACCAGCAGAGGCCCGCCGGTGCACTTTTCTTGCGCTTTATCCAGACATCAATCCTGATCATCGGTCTGCTCTTGTTCGTCTTGCCCGCTGCTGCAATCGGCTCCGAATCCCTCCAGGACTCCAAGACCCGTGAAGATTGGATTTTCTGGACCGGTTTCGAGGAAGGGAACCTCGACATCTGGGATGATTACGACGGGAACCCACCTGAGACGAATACTTTGATGAAAAACCCCGGGCCCTTCGATCGGCCGGATAATCATGTCGTCCGCCTGCGCGCCCCCGAAGGGAGGGGAGGGGCCGATCTCGTCAAGGACCTATCGGTGCACGACCGCCTTTTTGCCCTCTTGTACGTGATGTGGGAGCCGGGTTACGACTTCAACGCCCTCAACCACGGTGGCGGCCTCCATGCGGGTTCCCGCGACGAATTTCTAGGGTCGTCGGGGGACCGTCCCGAAGGAGACGACTGGTTCAGCGCCTGGCTCGAGCCGCACAACATCCACCACCGTTTGAACTTCTACGTCTACTATCGCGGCATGTACCAGGATTGCGTCGACCCCAAGGGCAACTGCTGGGGCGATTCCTTCCCCTGTCTGCACGACAACGGCGAGGTCTTCTGCACCAAGCCCCAGCATCGTCCCGGCCCTCTGCCTCCCGTGCTGGAGACCGGCCGATGGTACTGCATCGAAATGATGATGGACGGAGGCACGCCTTCGAGCGACGGGACGACGACCAGCGGAATCCTGAACCTGTGGATCGACGGGGTGGAACTTGGTCCCTGGGACGACCTCTGGATGAGAACGACGCCCGACCTCAAGATCACGACCTTGTGGATCAACCTCTGGCACCACGGCGACCATAGCGTCGAGGGCATTCTGGTTGACGAGGTGGTCGTCAGCACGGAACGAATCGGATCGGTTTCCGTGCCCACCAAGATCTCAAGCTGGGGTTCGGTCAAAGCGCAGTTTCGTTAGGCCCCGGCTTTTCCTGCCGGAACAGAGCCTTCAATTTCCCAAAGGAATCAAAACCACTTCAGCGCGGATAGGCACAACGGAATTCCCGCCTATTCTTTCGGCAATTTCGACCGGTGGCATCTCGCTACTCCCGGCCCAGTACAATGTGCGGTCGCGGGCGGCAACCGCCTGAAGAAGGGAGTCAACCACGGATGCGGCACGCGCAGGTGAGTCAGGCAATTTGACAATGTCGATGGAATAGACGAAACGGCCCGCACGTGGGCTCAAAGTCAGATCTGTCAGCATGACGTCGCCCACGCGAACGACAGGATCGACGGCAACGGCGGCCAAGGTCGCGGGTTCCAGGCGGCCGGAGGACTGGGCGGCAATGCTGCCCCCGAAGTTAACGGCGACCAGTCCGATCATGCCCAGGAAAAGCCAGCGTGGGTCCCACCGCAACAGTGAAATCGCCGGAGCCATGAGCACGATCAACGGCAACCAGAAGGCAATCCAGAACTCTGCTCGTTCCG
This sequence comes from uncultured bacterium, assembly GCA_965369705.1. Taxonomy (GTDB): domain Bacteria; phylum Krumholzibacteriota; class Krumholzibacteriia; order LZORAL124-64-63; family LZORAL124-64-63; genus JAGLCY01. The sequence continues at coordinate 725 of CBDURF010000071.1, read as the reverse complement.
GAGCCCACCAGGTGAAAAAACCGTATGAATGACCAGCCATCCCGACAAAAGGATGGCAAATGCCGGTGCGGACGCCCAGGCTCTACGCAGGTTCCGCCCCGCCTGGATCAACAACCAGGCGGTTCCGCACAGAACCGCGGTCAGAGTCGGCAGCAGGACCAGACGCAGCCACATCGGCACCACCGAGGCCAGCATCAGTTCATCTTCCCAGGAGGCGTGGGGAAAAAGTCGCTCGGCCAGGTTTCGCACGAAATCAAATCCCAGCAGAAAATGAGAACCTACGAAAGACCGAACGATTCCGACCACCGCAGCGATCGGGCCTGTCAACCGCCAGGTTCCCCAGAAACCCCAGGAGCTGATACCCATGATCCACTCGCGAAACTCATGGTAGGTTCTCAGTTCACGGACGAACCACCCGACCACGAGGTACGGCACGATCGCGGCAATAAAATAGGCGCCCACGAACCAGCCTGTGATTTTCTTCCAGGATACGCCATTCCGCCGAGTTGCCGGTACCAGGGCGACCAGTACAACCGGCACAAGCATGATCGTGGTCTGATGAAGGAGTGTGGCCACGCCAAGAAGCGCTCCGGTGGTGAGGGCCGCGCTTCTGCCAGGGCTTGCACACAACCACCAGGCCGCCATCAAGAAACCGATCAACACCAGCGTGTGAAAAATATGAGGCTCGGCCTGCAAGCCGAAATGCCAATAGGAATATGAAAACA
>CBDURF010000070.1:0-16031 GCA_965369705.1 uncultured bacterium | reverse complement strand
CCCGCTCCCCGCTTTGGGCTTCGCCGGCGCGGGGAGCGGGTTGATTGGGGTCGGGGGGACCCGTGCCCGGGGGGAGCTACGGCCCCACCCACACACCGCCCGGTCTCTCGGCGATACAGGGGAGTTTTCGGACCTGCCCGGTGGGCCTGCGTTTCATGCTGGAAATTCAACCGGGGGAATTATTGAAACCATCGAAACACGGTGATGAACTCGGCCATGCCCGGGACGATCAATCAAAGTCAATACCCCGGATCAACAGTGACGGATTATTCACGTTGGGTCGCCGATTGTGTGAAGACCGCCATGGTCGTAGCCGGTTCGGTTAAGCGGAAACACCCCGCGTGGAACACTTGTGCAAGAATCATTGCAAAATTCGCACTCCAATCCCCCCCCTCTCCACCTGACTTCCTGCTGAGAAGTTTCCAACGCTGGTAAGCGAGGAACCCTGAGCGGGATTCGGGATCCGCACCGCAGGCAGGCGCCGGAAGGCGCATGCGAAGCCCTACGCACTCCGTAGCCTGCGTGCGGTGCGGATCCCGAACCCCGCTCAGGGCTTCGCGCGGATCAACGTCAGAAACTCCCCCCGGGTCTTGGGATCGTTCTTGAAGCAGCCAAGCATTTCGCTGGTGACGGCGTAGCTGTTCTGCTTCTGGATGCCGCGCATCATCATGCAAAGGTGCTGGGCGTGCAGGACCACCGCTACGCCGAGGGGTTTCAGATTATCCATGAGGCAATTGGCGATCTGGGCCGTCATGCGCTCCTGCACCTGGAGCCGGCGGGCGTAGGAATCCACCACCCGCGCCATCTTCGAGAGGCCCACGATCTTGTCGTTTGGAATATAGGCCACGTGAGCCTTGCCGAAGAACGGCAGCATGTGGTGCTCGCAGACACTGAAGAAATCGATGTCGTTGATCAGAATCATTTCCTTGCCTTCTGCTTCGAACAGGGCCCCGCGAACCATGTCGCCGGGATCATCCGCGTAACCGCCGGCGATTTCCCGCCAGGCCTTGGCCACGCGTTCGGGTGTCTTCAGCAGACCTTCGCGTTGGGGATCTTCACCGATCTGGACCAACATTTCTCGAATCAGCTTTTCCATGGCGGGACTCCTCCGGAATCCAAGTCGTTCCTTGCAAGGTGCAATGGCGCCGGGTTCGTCCGCCGAATCCCTGAACTTCCATCCCAATCCCCAACGCTGCAAGCAGGCGAAAAATCAAGATTAAGGGAGTTCTGCGTTCCGTCAAGGGTTCCGGCGGCCGATTTCACCGGAGGCATGTTCCCTGCACTACCGGAGCAGGCGATGTTCATTTCATGCATATTGCCTAAACAAGGGCCGAACGGCGTCCGGTGTTGATGAATCGCTCCCCCCGATTCCCGACCCGGCCCGGTGCGGCCCTTTTTTTGCCCTTGAATTTGTTTCTGGCGCGAAATCCACCTGCCGGCGAGGTGATAACTTCCCCATTTCATTAATACCTAAATGTTGATATTACAAATCATTATCAGATTATTTCCCCTTGCTTTGGATACCTTGAAAACTACTTTTGCATCAGTTGCAACGGTTCGACCCAGCTTGGGTCCCGCCCCCGACAAGGAGCCCGCCGTGGGAAACAAAATTGTCTACGCCAAGGAAATAGCTCCCCGGACGAAACTGTTCGAGATCGAGGCCAACCATATCGCCGAGCGCGGCAAGGCCGGCCAGTTCATCATCCTGAGGGTCAACGATGAAGGCGAGCGTATTCCCCTGACCATCGCCAACCGGAATCCCGCCAAGGGCACCATCACCCTGGTCTTCCAGGAAGTCGGCAAGACGACCGAAATGCTCGGCCGGCTGGATGTCGGCGACGAGATCCACGACCTGGCCGGTCCCCTGGGCAAGGCCACGGACATCCCCACCGGCAAGACCGTGGTGTGCGTGGGCGGCGGCATCGGCAACGCCGTGGTGTGGCCCCAGGTGCAGGCGCTCAAGACGGCGGGCAACCGGGTCATCGCGATTCTCGGCGCCCGCACCAAGGAACTTCTCATCCTCGAGGAAGAGATCACCGCCCTGGCCGACATGACCATCATCACCACCGACGACGGCAGCTACGGGCGCAAGGGCATGGTCACCCACGCCCTGGTCGACCTGATCGAAGAGGGGCAAACGATCGATGAGGTCATCACCATCGGCCCGGTCGTGATGATGAAGTTCGTGTGCAAGACGACCGAACCGTTCGGCATCCCCACCCAGGCTTCACTGAATCCGCTTATGGTGGACGGAACGGGCATGTGCGGGGCCTGCCGGGTGACCGTGGACGGGAAAACCCGGTTCGCCTGCGTGGAGGGGCCCGAGTTCAACGGTCACCAGGTCGATTTCGACGAACTGATTTCTCGCCTGGCCTACTACCAACCGGAGGAGCGGATCTCCCTGGAAAACTACCATCGTTGCCGCATGGAAAATGCGGCCGACAACCCTCAGCCCGGCGAGTAAGGGAGGACCGACATGAACGACACGCCCAAAAAACCCAAGAAGGTCCTCAACAGATCGAAGGTCGAGGTCCCCATGCGGGAACAGGCTCCCATGGACCGGATCCTCAACTTCGAGGAAGTCCCCCTGGGCTACAACGAAGAAGAAGCCCAGCAGGAAGCCCTGCGCTGCATCGACTGCAAGAACAAACCCTGCGTCGCCGGCTGTCCGGTGGGCATCGACATCCCCGCTTTTCTTAAGCTGGTGGGCGAAAAGGACTTCGAAGGAGCCTTGAAGAAGATCAAGGAGAAGAACTTCCTGCCTGCCATCTGCGGCCGGGTCTGCCCCCAGGAAGATCAGTGCGAAATGGTCTGCACGCTCAACAAGCCCGACAAGGGTCGGGAACCCGGAGGCGTCGGTCGGGTGGAACGTTTCCTCGGCGACTACGCCGTGGAGCACAACCTGGACATCATGCCGGACATCGATCCTCCGACCGGCAAGACGGTGGCCGTCATCGGTTCGGGTCCCGCCGGCCTGACCACCGCCAGCGACCTGATCCAGAAGGGCCACGAGGTCACCGTGTTCGAGGCCCTGCACAAGCCCGGCGGTGTGCTGTTCTACGGCATCCCCCAGTTCCGGCTGCCGAAGGAAATCCTCATGAGGGAGATCAGCGGCCTGGAGAAGATGGGCGTGAAGTTCGTCATGAACTATCCGGTGGGCAAGTCCGAGAGCCTGGACAGCATCCGGCAGCGGTTCGATGCCGTGTTCATCGCCACCGGAGCAGGCCTGCCCTGGTTTCTGGGCATCCCCGGCGAGAATCTCAACGGCGTCTACAGCGCGAACGAGTTCCTGACGCGGGTGAATCTGATGGGCGGCTACAAGTTCCCCGACCACGCCGACACTCCGGTCAAGAAAATCAAGCGGATCGCCGTCATCGGCGCGGGCAACACCGCCATGGACAGCGCCCGGACGGCCAAGCGCCTGCGACCCGAGATCGTGTACCTGGTGTACCGACGCAGCCGCCTGGAGATGCCCGCCCGCATCGAGGAAATCCATCACGCCGAACAGGAGGGGATCGACTTCAACCTGCTGCACTCCCCCATCGAGATCATCGATGACGGGAAGGGAGCCGTCGGCGCCATTCTCTGTCAGGAGATGGAACTGGGCGAGCCCGACGACAGCGGGCGGCGTCGGCCGATTCCCATTGAAGGCAAGGTGCGCGAATTCGCCGTGGATACGGTGGTCATCGCCATCGGGCAGGGCCCGAACCCCCTGCTCTCGGCGGACTGCCCCGATCTGGAACGCAACGACCGGAAGGGCACCATCGTCATCAACGACCTCATGCAGACGAGCTTCGAGAACGTCTTCGCAGGAGGCGACATCGTCACCGGCGGGGCCACGGTCATCCTGGCCATGGGCCAGGGCCGGATCGCGGCCGATGCCATGCATCGCTACCTGATGACCGGCGATCCCAAGGATCCGGAAGGAGAGCAGAGCGAGGTTTGCCCGAACCTCACCTGATTCCTTATATAGATGACATGGGATTCCTGCCGGGCCTGCATCCTGGCCGGGATAAGAGCACCTCCCTTGGATAGGTCCTTGGGAGGTGTTCGCGTTTTGGATCCTGACGAAGATCAGGCCAGATCCGCAGCGAGTCGGGACAACACCTGGGGATACAATTCGCACTCCGCGGCGAACACGCGGGCGGCCAGGGCGGCCACGTCGTCTCCCGGCAGGACGGGCACCTTCTTTTGTCCGAGGATGCGGCCGTGGTCGTATTCGTCGTCCACCTGGTGGACGGTGCACCCGGTCTCGGTATCCCCGGCCGCCAGGACAGCCTCGTGCACCCGCTCGCCGTAGTACCCCTTACCGCCGTACTTGGGCAGCAGGGCCGGATGGATGTTGACCACCGGTCCGGCGAACCAGTCCGGCTGAATGTAGAAGCAGAGATAACCGGCCAGGATGATGATCCGGGGCCGGTGCGGTTCGAGCCAGGCGTTGATGGCTGCGTTGTGGGCGGGGATCGAATCGAAATCCTTGCGGCGGAAGATCCCGCAGGGAATGCCATGGGCGCCGGCGATCTCCACCCCGCCCACCTCGGGCCGGCTGGACACGACGGCCGCAATGTCCACCGCCAGCTCCCCGGCGGCTTTCTTGGCCAGGAAATTCTCCAGGGTCCGGCCGCTGCCCGACAAAAGGACCACCGCTTTCACTGCTTTTCCTTTCATGACGACCCTCCGTCTCCCTGGGAAAGTTCCTTTTCCAACCTGGCCAGGACCCTCCTGTGGGCCGCGAAAGCGATGGGCTCGGGCAACTGGCCGACCTCGAAGAATCCGACCTCCGCCGCATCGTCCCCCGCCTGGAGGTCACCGCCGACCTCCTCGGCCCGGTAGAAGACCACCAGGACGGGGATATCCGGCGGCAGAACGCCCGATTCGACCGCGTAAAGTCCCGTCAGGCGCACTTCGAGCCCGGTCTCCTCAAGGGCCTCACGCCGGGCCGTCAACCGGACGTCCTCGTCCCATTCCATGAAGCCGGTGGGCAGGGACCACTGGCCCTGCTTGGGGGCGAACCTGCGCTTCACCAGACAGACCCGCCGACCGCGCAGGATCACCACCCCCGCTCCGGGCGCCGGATTGAGATACTGCACGAAACCGCAGTTCGGGCATACGGGCCGTTCCACCCCGCCTTCGGATCTTGCGGTCATGGCGGTCCGGCAGTGCGGACAGTACTTGAAGACATGACGGTTTGCGTCGGTCATGGGGCCTCTTTCACCTTCTTACGGCAGGTCAGCCTCCCCAGCCCCGCCACCAGGATGGACCAGATGACCAGGAATCCGCACAGGGGCCAGGCGCCGTAGGCAACATACATGGTGCGGCCGTCCCCTGGTCTGATGGCGGCTCGGACGATTCCCCTCCTTCCCAGTTCGAGTTGGTCGAGGATCCGACCGTCGGCCGCGCAGATGAAACTGATCCCGTTGTTGGCGCAGCGGATGACCGGCACTCCGGTTTCGACCGCCCTCAACCGGGCCAGCCAGGTGTGCTGCCGGGGGCCGGCGGATTCGCCGAACCACCCGTCGTTCGTGATCACCACCAGACATTGGCTGCCGCGCCGGACGGACTGTCGGGCAAGATGGGAGAAAATGGATTCGAAACAGACCAGGCCGGAAAACCGAAAACTTCCCTGGTCGGTCATCACGGTCATAGGCTGAGGCAAATCCCCGGGCGTCCATTCGGCCTGGCCCACGTCGAGATTCGCCAGGAAGGGGAAGATCGAGGTGAAGGGCATGGATTCCCCGATAGGCAGCAGGTGGTGCTTGGCGTACCGGTCCAGGATCCGGCCATCGGGAGAGAACAAGCCCGATGAATTGTAGGTCCGCACCTTGCCGTCGGGTCCCCGGTCCGCATCGGGGAATCCCGTGTAGAGCCAGACCCCCGTATCCCGCACCAGGTGGCGGGCCCAATCCAGCAGTGATTTGTCATAGCGAAGGTAGGCCGGCACCGCGGTCTCGGCCCACACGACGAACTCGGCCCCGGTTTCGGCGGCCTGGCGGGTCAAGGCGGCGTAGGGAATCTTGGTGGAATCGATCTTGGCGTCCACCCATTTCACGGCCAGGGCCACGTCGGCCTGAACGGCGGCCACCTCCAGGGAGTCCACCGTGCCGGATGAAGGCGAAGGGGACGATGGGCGCACGAAGGAGCCGACCAGAAGGCCTGCCCAAATAAGGCAACAAGCCATCAGGAGTGCGTTCCGGTGCGGGTCGGGAACGAGGCGGCCGCGCCTGTTCGTCCAGAAGACCGTCAGCAACGCAGCGAGGAAGGTCAAGCCGGCGCCGATCCCGATTTCGCCGCTGGTCCGAGCCAGTGTCATCAAGGGTGTCCCGATCACCGCGGCACCGCTAAGACACCAGGAAAAAGCCAACTCCCCGCGGGAGCGCAGGGCCTCCATCCCCGTCCACAGGCCGGGCAGCAACAGGAGGGACGGAACCGGCCCCAGGCGGTTTCTCACCTTGCCGAACGCCCAACCCAGGGCCAGGTAGAAACACGAGACATAGAGAATGGCGGCGGCCGCCTGAATGGGCACCAGGGCGCGGGAAGGGATCGACTTGGAGGGGTCCAGCAGGAACAACCAGTGCAACAGAGCCACCTGATGGGCCAGACCGAAAAACCAGGCGGTGCGGCCAGGGCGGGCGGAGGAAAGCAGAACCCCGAACAGGATGGCCAGGCCCACAGGCACCAGGATACCGGTCCATGGGTACGGCGGCAGACCCGCGGTGACCAACAGGCCGGCGAAAAGGGCCAGGTTGGTGGGCAGACCCGGCCGGCCGACGCGGAATCGGGGGCCCTGATGTGGGAGGGTATCGTTCATGCACGGCAAAATACCCGACAGGACAGGCGGTGTCTAGCGGGCGGTTGCCGCAGCCTCCATCCGGCGAGGCCGCTAGGAATCCTTCGGGGTGATCAAATCGGTCATCCCGTACCTCTGGATCTTCTTGTAAAGACCCTGACGTGAAAGCCCAAGTCGCCGGGCCGCCGCCGCCTTGCGACCTTCGGTGGCGGCGATGGCCTTTCGGATCAGGTACCTCTCGAGGATCTCCTGGGCCTGACCCAGTTCGCGCAGCGTGCCGAGATCGGCCGCTTCCACCCTGGCGGTCCGCGCGGTCTGGACATCCTGGGACAGACAACCCAGGGTGATGGTGTCGGCTTCAGGATACAGAGCCAGGAACCGTTGGACCTCGTTTTCCAGTTCCCGCACGTTTCCCGGCCACCGCCACGCCTGCAGACAGGCGATCGCCTGTTCCGTAATCCTCATATTTTCATAATCTTTATCGTATTTCTTGAGAAAGTAGGAGAACAAGGGCAGGACATCTTCCGGCCGGCTCCGCAAAGGCGGAATCTCCAAGGCGACCACCTTGAGCCGGTAGTAGAGATCCAGCCGGAAACGGCCCTGGGATATCTCCGCCGCGAGGTCCTTGTGGCTGGCCGCAAGGAAGCGGATATCGATTTTGCGGCTCTGCAGTTCCCCGATGCGGCGGACCTGACGTTCCTGCATGACGCGCAACAATTTGATCTGGAGTTCCATCGGCATGTCGCCGATTTCATCCAGAAAGAAGGTCCCCCCGTTGGCGGCGGCCAGCAGACCCTTCTTTTCACCGCTGGCCCCGGTGAAGGCTCCGGCCCGGTGACCGAACAGTTCACTTTCGAACAGGGAGGCCGGCAGGGCGGCGCAGTTTTGACCCACGAACGGACCATTCCCCCGCTCACTGCAATGATGCAGGGCCTTTGCGATGACCTCCTTTCCGGTGCCGGTTTCTCCCTTCAAGAGGACGTTGACTCCGCTCCTGGCCACGCTCTGCAGGCTTTCCCCGAGTTCGAGCATTTCCCTGCTGCATCCGATGCAGCCGGGAATACCAGGAATGACGACCGGGCGGGGAAGGGGAAGGTTGCGGGCCCGGCTTCCTTCCTTTCGTTCCGCGCCCGGGGAGCGGGGCCGTCGGAGGGGGGCCGGCAGGGGAAAAAGCGTGCCCTGCCTGGCGGGAATATTCGCGGAAGCCGGCAACGGTTGCGGCTCGAGTTGCCCCAGCACCGGGCCCAACCGCGCCGCCAGCCTCTGTGCCCACAGGAAGATCGCCTCCCGCCAGGTACGATCGGCCTGGAACCAGATCCCCAGACAGCCCCTCACCTGCCCCTGCTCCAGCAAGGGCTCGACCCAGAGGGCGGTATCCTCCGCCTGGAACGACATCTCTTCCCTGCGCTCGACCATCGCCTTCAGCAAGGTCCCCAGGGGCGGACGCTCAGCCAACCCCTGCGAACGTCCCCGGCCCGTGGCCCAGGCGAACAGGATCTTCAGGGGCGAGGACGCGTCGTTTCCGTCCCGACGCACGACCCAGACCGCCGCTCCCTTGCCTCCGTGGGGATACCCCCTGATTTCTTCCTCCCAGAATCTTTGCATCCGTTGCGACCCTTTCATGTGGTTGGACGTTCAGGTGTCGCAATGCAGGAGAAGTGCCAGGACCTGGATAAGTGGCCGGGAATGCCGCCCCGGAATCCGCCAGGACAACAACTTGTTGCCGATGAAGAAATTGGAAGCTCCCGGAATTCGGTCGGATTGCACTCTCACTTGGCCGGGTGTCCCGCTCCTGTCCCATTCGTGTCCCGGATTCCGGGCCTGGCCCCGGAGGGGGCGGGACATGTCCCGCAAAAAAAAGCCGGCGGGGATCCGCCGGCCGATTTTCTCTGGTCGCAGTGGTATCAGAAAGGCAACCGGACCTTTTCGGATCCCGCCGCCACCGTACCGATCTCGGTGGGGCTTAGGCCCTCCACCTGCGTCAAGTCCGCCTCCGGTGCGGTGATCACCACCATCCCGATGCCCATGTTGAAGACCCTGAACATCTCGCGGGGGGTCACTCCGCCCTTGTCCGCGATGAGCTGGAAGATCGGCAGGGGCGTCCAGGTCGAGGGATCAACCTCCACGCACAAACCGTCAGGCACGACCCGGGGAATGTTGTCGTAGAAACCGCCGCCGGTGATGTGGGCCAGGCCGTGGACGGCCGGCCGTCCCCAGGCGGACCACACGGCTCGCAGGTCGGTCAGGTAACTGCGGTGCACCGCCAGCAGGGCGTCCCCCACGGACTCCCCCCCGAGTGCTGCGGGTTTGTCGGCAACCTTGTAGCCCGCCTTCTCCAACAGGACCGCCCTGGCCAGGGAATACCCATTGGTGTGGAGTCCCGTGCTCGGCAATCCCCAGACCCGGTCACCGACCTTGATCCTGCTGCCGTCGATGACATCCTCCTCGCGTACCCTTCCCACGATGGTCCCGGCCAGATCGAATTCCCCTTCCCCGTACACACCGGGCATCTCCGCCGTCTCGCCGCCGAGCAGGGCGCAGCCGTTTTCCCGGCAGCCGCGAGCGAACCCGGCGATGATTTCGGGCAGGACCTCCTCCTCCAGCCGGGAGGTCGCAAAATAATCCAGGAAAAAAAGAGGTTCGGCGCCCTGGACCAGGATGTCGTCCACACAGTGGTTCACCAGGTCCTGGCCCACGGTGTCATAGCGGCCCGCCAGGCGGGCGACCATGACCTTGGTGCCCACGCCGTCGATGCTGGCCACCATCAAGGGTTCCCCCTCAGCGGCCTGGAAGAGTCCTCCGAAAGCCCCGAGTTCGTTCCGTACCCGGCCGTCCCAGGTAGACCGGATAGCCTCCTTGCTGCGGGTCAGGGCGCGTGTGGCCGCATCGATATTCACACCGCTGTCGGCGTATTTCATGAATTTCCTCCCGAGGGCGGACCGGCCGGTCCGGGAACGTGGGAAACATGTCGCGAATCGGGGCAACGACCAGTCTCGTCTGAGCCAGATGATAAGAGCAGGGAGCTGGAGGTTCAAGGAAAGCCGGGCATCACCGGCGACGGACAATCCTCAACTTTCCGCAGCGGACGACTTGAGGGAATACAGGGACAACCGGCGGTTCAAGGCGTCCAACACCGAATGGACCACGGCCTGCTGGCGGTTGTGCCGCGTGGAGCAGGTCCCGAACAGGGTGTCGCTGATCCGGCCTTCGACCAGGTCCACCGCCGTCATGACGACGGTCTGTCCGCCCAGGTGTGCGATGCGGACCTCGTTGAGATGGAGCAGCACCGGTTCGGACAGCAATTCGGTGACGGCGTCCAGGGTGGCCCGGGCCACCAGAAGGACATCGCTGTCGGCGTGGTTGGGTCCTTCACGCGTTCCCCGGGCTTCGACTTCTCCGGCCCGGAGCTGGACTTCCGCGCGGACCACCATGTCGCTGGCCATCACTCCCACCCCGCCGCAGGTGATCCGGGGAGTCAGACCCTCGACGACCAGAACGGCGGGAACGGGCTCAGGAGCGGGTTCAGGCGCGGCACTCTTTCCGGGCGGCGGCAAGGTCCCCACCGCGGCGCCCGGTTCTCCATTCCATGTCAGATCGCCGAGATCTTCCTTGCCTGCCCCGGGGCCGGGAGGATGAAAGGTGACCCCGGCGGGACCGGGAATACCGGCGTCGGTGGTTTCGGTCATGATGGGGGGAGCCTGATCGGGCAATACGGACCCGGAATTCTCCTTGACCTGGACCACTCCGATCTTCTTGTAGTAGACATCCATATGCAGGCGGGCTTTCAGCAGGCTTTCCACGTCTCGGACGATGTGACGTGGCTCGCGATCCATACCCGCCACCACGTGCACCCCGGTGATCTCTCCTTTCGGATCAAGATCGATTTTGCACTGCAGGACGCCTTTGATCTGGCAAATCCAACGCTGGGCGTCGGAAACCCAGACATCCCGCTCGTTGGGTTCCAACTCCAAGATCCACTCCCCTGCAAAAATCAATCTTCCCCTGATTCATCGTAGAGATGATGCGTGTCAGTATATTACCACACCCCAATAAATCAAACAACTGGTACTTCAAACCTGACGACTATTCATGGATTATGGCCTAATTGTCATAAAAGGAATGATTCCTTGCAAGCACCCCCCGCCAGGCGGTGCCCTCAGGGAACCATCATGCCCTTCAGGGTGGCCATCCGGGCCGCGTAGGCTGCTTCGTCGATCTGGAGCAGCCCCTCCACGTTGAAACCTTCGGGGCAGAAACTGGCGGTCACCGTGCCGTCGAGCATGGCCTGCCGAAAAACCGGGTCCCCGCTGGTCCGGTCGGCCCCGGCCTCGGCCAGGCTGCCCATGAAGCCGCCCGCGAAGCAGTCGCCGGCCCCGGTGGGATCGACCACGTCGTCCAGGATGATGGCAGGCACCGCCAACACCGAGTCGATCCCGAAGAACAGGGCTCCGTGTTCACCCTTCTTGACGATGACCCGCTGCGGCCCCATGTCCCGGATGGCGGCGGCGGCATGAGCGAGGCTCCGTTTGCCGGTAAGCAGGCGGGCCTCGCTGTCATTGACCAACAAGACATCCACCCGCGCCAGGATGGCCCGCAGGTCGTCCGGGGTGGTTTCGATCCACAGGTTCATGGTGTCCAGGGCCACCAGCCGGGGCTCGTTCATTTCGTCCAGCACGTGGGATTGCAGGGCGGGATGGATGTTGGCCAAGAACAGGTACTCCGAAGTCTTCCACTCCGTGGGGATTTCAGGTTGGAAATCGGCGAACACCCCCAGTTCGGTGGCCAGGGTATCCCGTTCGATCATGTCCTCGTGGTATCGGCCCGACCAGTGAAAGCTTTTTCCTGCGACACGTCGGATGCCCGAGACGTCGGCACCTCGCTCGGCCAGCAGATCGAGGTCTTCCTGCAGGAAATCGTCACCGACCACCCCCACGCAACGGACGGCGCCCCTGCCCAGAGTGGCGATGGAGAAGAAACTGGCGCTGCCGCCGAGTTGGCGTTCCCTCTTCTCGCGGGGCGTCTCCACGGTATCATAAGCTACGGAACCGACGACGACGATCGACATTTCAGACCTTCTCTCCCATTTTTTCCGGGGCTTCCACCCCGATCAGGTCAAGCACCACCTGCAGGACATGCCTCGTCACCAGGCTCAAATGAAGTCTGGCCAGGGTGGTGTCTCGATCCTCACCCAGGATGTGGCACTGGTGGTAGAACTGATGGTACAGGCCGGCCACCTCGTGGATGTAACCCGTCAGGCGGTGGGGCTCACGCGCGTGCGCGGCCGAAATGATCACCTGCGGCAACCGGATCAGCTCCCGCACCAGATTCCATTCGGACTCCTCGGTCAGCTTCCCGAGGGAGTCGGCGGTGATCCTCCCGGGGTCGATCCCCGCCTGGGCGGCCTTGCGCAGCACCGAACAGATGCGCGCGTGGGCGTACTTGACGTAGAACACCGGGTTCTCGTTGGATTGTTCCTTGGCCAGGTCGAGATCGAAGTCCAAGTGACTGTTGGGTTTGCGGGTCAGGAAGATGTATTTCGCAACGTCGGCCCCCACCTCGTCGATGAGCGCGTCCATGGTCACGAACCGGCCCGCCCGCTTGGACATCTTGATCGGGCGGCCGCCCTCCAGGAAGGTCACCTGCTGGAGAATCTGCACCTCCAGCCAGTCCCGCGGGATCCCCAGCGCCTCCATCGCTCCCTGCATGCGCGGGATGTAGCCGTGGTGATCCGGTCCCCAGAAATCGATGGCGTGCTCGAAGCCCCGCTGGTACTTGTGGTAGTGGTAGGCGATGTCCGCCAGGAAGTAGGTCGGCATGCCCTCGGCCCGGACGACCACGCGGTCCTTCTCGTCGCCGAAATCCGTGGCTCGGAACCAGGTCGCGCCATCCTCCTCGAAGAGTGCATCCAGTTTCTGCAGCCGGTCCAAGGCCCGCTCGATCCGTTTGGTCTCGTGGAGCTCCGATTCAAAATACCAGGTCTCGAAGCGAAGACCGAACCGCCGGCAGGTATCCCGCTGCCAGCTGAGGATCTTCATGAGGGCGTACTTGGCGAAGCATCGCACCGATTCATCCTCGGGCAGCTTGCGCCAATCCTCGGCGTTGCCGTGAGGCGCCTGGACACGCTGAAAACTCTCGTCGTTGAAGGCCGAAGCAGCCTTGACGATGGCTGCGGTGTCCTGTTCCATGAGATCCTGGGCCATGATCTCCAGGTAGCGACCGTGGTAACCGTCCTCGGGAAATTCGACGGTTTCGCCCGACAGCTGCAGGTAGTGGGCCCGCAGACTGAGCCCGAGAAACTTCACCTGCCGTCCGGCGTCGTTGACGTAGTACTCGGCGTGGGCGTCGTACCCGATGGCGTCCAGCAGGCGGACCAGGGTCATGCCGAAAGCGCCGGCGCGGGCGGACACAACGTTCAGGGGTCCGGTCGGATTGGCGCTGATGAATTCGACGTTGATCCTCTTGTTGCCGCCGGTCTTGATGTCGTCCAGGGCCCCGGCCGGGTCCAGCAGGTCGAGCAACAGCTCCACCTGAAAAGAGTGGGCCAAACGAAAGTTGATGAAACCAGGCCCCGCGATTTCCACGGACTCGACGATGGACTTGGGAAAATCGACACCAGCGGCGATTTCACCAGCCAGCTCCCGGGGCTTCTTGCCCAGACGCTTGCCCAATACCATGGCCAGGTTGGTACTCAAATCGCCGTGGCTGCGGTCCCGCGGTTTTTCCAGGATGATGTCCACGTCCTCCTCGAAGACGCCGAACTTCTCCAGAGCGGCCAGCAGACCTTTTACCAGAAGATCCTCGAGCATACCATTCCGTTTCTCAGTCGGCGCCGCCGGCACCGGAGATCGTGGTGAAATTCAAATCGGGGTGGCGTCCAGCGGTGTCGGGCGAGGCATACCAGACGGAGTCCAGATCCAGGCGGGGAGCATCTCCCCACAATTTTTCCAACTGATAATATTCCCGGACCTCGGTGTGGAAAATGTGCACCACCACATCGAAAAAATCCAGCAGGGCCCAACGGCCGTCGTCCATGCCCTCGAGCCCCTTGGGCCGGTGGCCGGCGCCCAGCAGTTCCTTGTGGAGCTGCTTGGCCAGGGCCTTGACCTGGACTTTGGATTTCCCCGAGGCCAGAACGAAGAAATCGCACACGTCGGAAATGCCGCGCAGATCGATCACGACCAGATCCTCGGCTTTCTTCTCGATGAGGTGCCACCCCACCAGTTCAGCCAGGAGGAAGCCCGGTGAATCATCCGGCAGGGTGTGGGATTCTGCGCCGGATTCGCCGGGTATGTTCGAATTTTCCTGGTTCATTTCCTGGTTCATTTCCTGACTCATTTCCTGATTCATTTCCTGATTCATATCATGCGTCCGGTGATCGGGTTCACCTGGGCAGGATTCAATTCAAACGATTGATGACGTATTCCACCGCGACAGCCAGAAGATCCTTCTGGGGCCCCGAAGCCACGGGCCCAAGGGCCGTTTTGGCGTTCTCACCGAACTCGCGGGCCTTGCCGAAGGCATAATCGACGCCACCGAAATCGGTGACGAAGGCCTTGACCTCCGGCCAGCATTCCGCCCGCACCGCACTGTCGGTTTCCCGAGCCAGTTCGCCGATTCGGCGTCTGGCCTCGGGTGGAGCGTTGCGCCACGCGGCGATCAGGGGCAGGGTGATGCGGCCCTCTTCCCAGTCCTGTCCCGTGGGTTTGCCGAGGCGTCGCTCGTCGCCCAGGTAGTCGAAGATGTCGTCGGTGATCTGGAACACCAGCCCGGTCTGACTCCCGAAAGTCCCGAACGCCTCTTCCGCAGAGGCCAACCGCTTGTTGAAGGTGACCCCGATCCGACAGCTGTTCTCGATGAGTGAGGCGGTCTTCTGGTAGATGACCTTCATGTAGCGTTCCTCACTGATGTTCATGTCGTACCGATATTCGAGCTGGAGCATTTCCGCCTCGCTCATCAACACGGTCGTGCGGGCCAACAGCTCCACCGCGTGGTGCAGTTTGGCCAGGCAGAGATTGTGCAGAGCCTTGCTGTAGAGGTAGTCGCCCATGATCAGGGCCGCGCTGGGCCCGTACTTCACGTT
The DNA here is from genome assembly GCA_965369705.1 of uncultured bacterium. GTDB lineage: Bacteria > Krumholzibacteriota > Krumholzibacteriia > LZORAL124-64-63 > LZORAL124-64-63 > JAGLCY01. The sequence goes on along the minus strand of CBDURF010000070.1, from coordinate 1,164 downwards.
GACCGCGGGCAGTCCCCGCCGCGTCAGGGCCTCGTCGATGAAATCATCGTGGACCAACGTGGCGGTGTGAACGAGTTCGATGCTGGCGGCGGCGGTGATGGCTTCGGGCGCGAATCCCTCCCCGTCCTGGGCGGCCAGCAAAAGCAGGGTCGGACGAAATCTTTTGCTCTTGCCCCGTCGGATATGGTCGCAGATCTCCCGGGTCAGGGGACTATCCCCTTCGGTGATACGCCGGAACTCCGTGTCGACCTTTTCCAGGGCCGGACCGATTTTCCTCTGCAGGGTGATCAGCTTGATGCGTTCCCTGTCAACGAGTCCCATAGATACCTACTCTCCGAAGTGCATCCGTCCAGCACCCTCGTCCGGGGTGCAGACTGCAAATATTCCCAATAGAGGGGCTCGGGTCAATCAAGATCATGATCCTCTTTTTTCCGGCGGCGGCTGGTCACCGCGATGGAAACCAGAACCGAACCGAGATACAGGACGAGGACAGGCCCGGCCATCATCACCTGACTGATCACGTCCGGCGGGGTCAGCACCGCGGATAACGCCACGATGGTGATTATAGCATACCGCCAGGTCCGCAGAAGCATGCGGGGATTGACGACCCCGATGAAACTGAGAAAAAGCACCAGGAGCGGCAGTTCGAACACCAGCCCGAAGGCCAGACACAAGCGGGTGACGAAATTGAAATACGGCCCCACGCCGATGAGGGGTTCCATGGCCTCGGTCCCGAAACTGAGCAGGAAGGTGATGACCTGGGGAATCACCACCAGGAAGGCGAAGGCGATGCCCGTGTAGAACAGGGCGGTCGTGGCCAGGAGCAGAGGCGTCACCACCCGTCGTTCACGTTTGTAGAGACCAGGTAGGATGAAGCCGTAGATCTTGAAGAAGATGAAGGGCGCCACCACGAACAGGCCCACCACCGCTGAAAGTTTCAGCCGGGTCAGGAAGGCTTCGTTGGGCGCGGTGAAATAGATCCCCTGGTCACGGATGGGGCGGATGAGAATGTCCAGCAGGTCGGCCGACCAGAACCAGCACAGGATGGTGGCGGCCAGCGCGGCGATGGATGAATGGATCATGACACTGCGCAACTCGTCGAGATGGTCCAGCAGACCCATCCGGTCCTCGGCGGAGGCCTTGGGCTCCGCCTGATCCTCGGGC
>CBDURF010000069.1:0-16114 GCA_965369705.1 uncultured bacterium | reverse complement strand
AGAACACTCCGGAAATGTTGTGCATTAGCCTAGGCTGTCGGAGAGACCTCCCAAATGCTTCCAGTGCGACCCCGAATCTGGATTGGCGGGCCTGAATTCACGCATCAAAAATCCGTTCCTGAGAATTCCCAGAAAAAACCACACAAACCAGGGGCGGAATTCAGGGAATAACAATACCACAAACCCGCAAACGGGTCAATGAAACAAATCCGAACCCCATTCCGTTGAAATTGATTTCATCCTGCCAAAATCCCGGTGTTTGGACAAGCCGCGGGCAGCCTGTCATTTGATTTCAGAAACGATAAATTATTGTAACGTAACAAGATCAAACGTGGATCGGGCCGGCACCACCACCAGGACGGCCCTAGGGGCGGATCGCTTATCACCTTGCGCACCGGCTTGAGCCAAGGCCTCGGCAGGAATCGGAATCACTTTCCTGCCCCGCGTCGCGTTCCGGACAATCACCATATCGCCTCTTACACACCAGCTGGTGCCTCGGGCGTGCAATTGGGCGATTTCATGATCGGTCAGGAACACCGCGGGTTCGGACGAGTTCCCGGAAATCTCCCCCAGATACCGGTCCAGGGCATCCAGCCCCACGGCTACCAGGGAAGCATCGGTGTGGGCAAAATTGATACGGTGACTTTCTACGATGGCCGGCTGCCCAGCGGCCCAGGCGCGCCGGGTATCCTGGACGCAGGACTGCACCACCGCGTCCGGATCAGGAGACTGGACGGGCTCCAGACGACAGTTCCGCTCCAGATAGATCCGTCCGGGATGTCGCAACCGGGCCCACTGCCTCATCACTAATTTCCGCACGCGACCGGAAATCCCGGACCCCCACGCCGGATTGATCTGTTCCCGCTTACCCTGGATAACTTGGAGATTCCGGTTTTCCCACATGGCTTCGATCCGGTCGTCCCAGTGGTAGTCCGGGGCCATGACCGAGGTCACGTCCCGCCCGAAGAGGTCCCGAAAAACCGTCAGGGAATGGTCCAGTTCCTGTTCCAAATCCCGATCGGACCGCCAGGCGCCCAATTCCCACGCGCGCTCGCTGCCGGGAAAGAGGATGATATCCCTGTGCGTCACCCTGCGGGCGAAATCGCTGCTCAGGGCGTCACGCTTCCTCAGATCCGGGTCGTAATGCCAGGTGGCGTGGAATTCGGGGTACCAGGTTCCCCGCGCGATCCCGTCTTCGACCGCGATCCAGAGTCCCGGCCGCCGGTACCGAGAAGGCAAAGCGGGCAGGTCGTAACTGATCCACTGGTCCCGGGTATGGGCCAGTGAGGACATGACGTAATTGGGTTGCAGAACGGCGGAACGCCCATCATGGCCCAGGTGGCCGGCCAACACCAGGTTGAGGGCGGCCACCATGGCGCTGTCTTCCAGGGTGGACAGCCAATAGACCTCGGGAAAGGAACCGGTATTCAACTCTGTGTGGTCCAGATCACGCCAGGCGTGGGCATCAGGAACGAAGCCGGCCAGGCCCCAGTCGTCGCTTTCAATGGCCACTGCCCGGAGCGATCGCCACGCAACCGCGCTACGCGCTCCCCCCAGCAGAAAAGAGACGGCCACAAGGCCCCAGACCACGATCCCCGCCAGGATGATGATTCTCTTCGTCTGCTTCAAGCCCCCATCCCTTCCATCGTTGCCGAGGCCCGCGCCCACCAGAAATAACCGGGATCCAGGCCATCGCGGCCAATGGACTTCATCAAACAACCGGGTTCTCCCGTAGGTTCCCCCTCCTGGCCCAGGAATTCCAGCACGGCTGCGGCATCGATGGTCTGACTGTTACGGACCAGACCGAAATCCCAGCAGGCCGCGGCTCCGAGGGCGGAAACGCGGGCCTTGAAATCCCCCAACGGCAGCAACGGCCCCCGCGATTCCGGCATCAGCCGGCTGAGAAACTCCTGGAGATCCCTGTAATGCGAGACGCCCGCCGGGGCATCGCGCGGTTCATCCTCGAATATGAACAGGGAGCCGCCGGGTTTCAACAATTCCAGCCACCTGACCAGGAAACCGAGAGAGGGTTCCGCTCTAGCCAGATGCCTCAGAAGGTTCGGAACCAGCAGGAGATCCAGGGATCCGACCGCCACCGGGGGGCCCAGAGCGTCTCCGACGACATCCGCCACCGTCCCGCCTTTCGGACCGATGCGATCCAACCCCCAGGAAAAGATGCCCCGGTCGGCCAGGATCTTCTGAAAACGACCGTCACCGCAACCGAGCTCCAGGACCTGAAGGGAGGAGGAATCCGGGTTACTGCAGATATCAATGAAGATCTTTGGTAGAGGAGTGAATGACATCCGGACCTTCCTCCACCACCGTCTCGCTCCCCGAGGTCCCTTCAAGCACGATGCTCTTGGCCTCGGCCACTTTCTGCCTCGCGGCCTGGAGGTCGATGATATCGGCCACGTTCTGACCGACCTGGCCGGACAGCTTGTCGAGCCGGTCGTCGAAACCCAGGGCGTAGAACAGTTCCGTGAACAGGTCCAGCCCGTGCTTGCGGTTCTGCAGGTGGCGCAGCGCGCCCAGCTGTCCCGCCCACATCCACACGCCCATGGCCGGCAGGCCCAGCCACGCCAGGCCGAGGAAATCGCTGAGGGCGAACAGGGTGGTTCCCACCGTGACGAGCAGCAGACAGAACACGGCCCCGGCCGGAGAAAATCCGAGGCGCAATAGCCGGTGATGAAGATGGAAATCGTCGGCGAGGAAGATGGACGACCGACGGCGGTAGCGACGGACGATGGTGGTGCCGGTGTCCCAGATGGGAACGACCATCGGGGCGACCATGACCGGCAGGCTGATGGGCACCTTCTGGCTGAGATTCAGCAGCAGACTGGCCAGGATCAGGCCCATCCACATGCTGCCCGAGTCCCCCAGGAAAATCTTGCGCTTGCTGATGTTCCAGTAGAAGAAAGCAACGGTCGCACCGCACAGCGTGGCGGCGAAGAGGGTCGAGAACATCTCACCCACGGACAGGGAAATGACAACCAGGGCCATCGCGGCCACGATGCTGATCCCGCTGGCCAGACCGTCCAGACCGTCGATGAGGTTCATGGAATTGATGAAGCCCAGATACCAGAACAGGGTGAAGGGCCAGGCCCAGCCACCCAGTTCGATGGAGCCGATGAGCGGCAGCACAATCGTGTCCAGACGCTGTCCGCACAACATCAGCCCGACGATGACGATGAGTTGGCCGTAGAGCTTCTTCTCGGCGTGGATGCCGAAGCGGTCATCTCCCACCCCCAGGGCGAGAATGGCCACACCGGCACCGATGAGGATGCTCAGCCAGGACCAGGGCAGCGAAGTCCGCAGAATGACATTTTCCAGGAAAAACAGGGCGCAGAAGAAGGAAATGAAGATGGCCATGCCCCCGGTGCGGGGCACGGGTTCGCGGTGGGGCCGCCGGTAACCGGGGTGATCGACGATTTCCGTCAGAAAACCCAGATTCCGGAAATGGGGCTGGACCAGCCACGACATCAGGAAAGCCGCGGTGAATCCGAGTGCAGCAACGATCCCCAGGTCCACGATTCCTCCTTGAAGTATCCCTGTTTTCTGAAGGTTACCATTTATTCAACAGGGGAAAATTACAGTATCAGGTTCCATTGGGCAATCCTTATTTACGCTTGCCGGCACCAAGCACACCCCGGTAGACGTCGACCGTGAGATCCGCCGTCAGGCTCCAGGACCACTCACGGGCCCGATCACGACCTTCCGCGGCCAGTTTCGCCCGCAGGTCCCCGTCGAAAGCCAGCCGGGCCAGGCCGGCGGCGATATCCCGGGGATTTTCGGGGTCCACCAGCAAGGCCTTGTCGCCGGCAACCTCCGCCGTGCCGCTCCTGTCAGCGGTGAGAACGGGCAGGCCGGCGGCCATCGCTTCGAGGACGGGCAGACCGAATCCTTCGTTCAGGGAAGGAAAGACCAGGGCCAGGGCGCTGCAGTAGAGCTTCCAAAGATCGTCCAGATCGCAATAGTCCAGAATCCGCAGACGGCCCCTGTCGCGCAGATTCGCCATACGCACGCGCAGCCGGGAATCCTTCCAGCCCGACCCGCCCACGAAAACCAGGTCCGGCACTGTATCCGGAGGAGCCTTCCGGACCGGATCCGAGATGAGAAAGGATTCATAGGCGTCCATCAGGCGGGACAGGTTCTTCCGGGGCTCCAAGGTGCCCACGAACAGGAAAAAGGATCGCATTCCCGCAGGCCGGGTCCGGTCTTCCCCGCACACCCGGTCCAGAACCCACCGGGGGGTTCCGTGGGGCGTCACCTGGATCTTATCAGCGGCCTGGGGAAAAAAGCGCGTCGTTTCAGCCGCGGTATACCTGCTGTTGGCCACAATGGCATCCACCCGGTTGATGCTGCGCGGCGCCAGCCACCGGTAATAACTGCGCCGGGGCTCCTCTATGGTCTCGGGAAAAAGCAACCAGGCCAGATCGTGCACCGTCGCCACCTGCCGGCATGGACAACGCAAAGGGACCAGGAATTGCATGCTGTGAAGAAGGTCTCCCTTGAGCCGCCGAACCAGCCCGGGAAGCCGGAATTGGGTGAAGGCGGCCTTCCGCAGGACACCTCCCCGCGCTTGCTGGCATTCCCTGACCCGCCAGTTGGGCCTGCCCACCAATTCCTGGAACACCTCGCGCTCCGTGGTCAAAACGGTGAAGTCCAGCCCCCGGTCCTTTTCAGCCAGAGTCCCGCAGAGATCCATGATCCCCCGTCCGGTTCCGGTAGGGTTTTTCCTGACCTGTAGCGCTTCCAGGATCACATGTGGTCGCCTGGTCATGTTTCGGATTCTCCCCGTCCAGGCATGGCCCGGGGTTCATTGCGGGGATCCCTGTCGGCCAGGATGGCCAGCAACAACCCGAGGGAAACCCAGATGTGCGGCAGATTGTACTGGGAAAAGGTCAACAACTGGAGCCAGACGCCGGCCACGGAAACCGTGGTCGCGAGCAGGATTCTCCCAGGTGGGAAAGTGAATCCTTCTCCCGTCAGGGGCCTGGCCAGGTCAGACCAGCGGGATCGGACTGCCCGGACCAAGCCGATACTCCAGGCCGCGAAAACCAGAAAACCGATCATGCCCGTTTCGCACAGAATCAGCAGGGGAAAGTTGTTGACCACGGGCCAGGTGAACTGACTCTGAAGACCCATGGGATCGACCAGGGCGGGAAAATGCCAGCCGAATTGTCCCCACCCGATCCCGAGAACCGGACTCAGCAGGAATGCCCGCCAGGCGGCCTGCATGCTGTAGAGGCGGGTCAGGTTAGACCAGTCCTGGCCGCTGAAGGCCTGAGCCAGGCGTCGGTAAGGAAACAACAGCTCTTCCCAACCGGTTGCCAGGCCCACCAGCGGGACGACCACCAACAGAGCCGCAAGGCCGATGATCACCAGCTTGAATTTCCGGGTGTCAAAGCGGGTCGGATCCAGGCCGGCGCCGCTTCCCAGGCTGATGACCATCCCCCCCGCCACAACCACCTGGCCCACCAATCCCAGCCAGGCGCCCCGGGACCACGTCCACAGCAAGAGGAGCAGGAAAGCTGCGGCGACCAGGCGTCGGGTCCGGCCGGTCCAGATCGGCACCACCAACAGCGGCAAAAGGAAAAGCAGATAATTACCCAGGTACAGGGGCTCGCAAACCGTTCCCCGCAGCCGGGGCACATGCCGGAAGGAATCACCGAGATAGAGTTCCCCTGAACCGGAAAGAATGGAAGGATTGGAGGTGAAGATGCCTTCCAGCCAGGCGACGGCCGCCAGGGAGTGGAAATAATCAAAGCCCTGCAGGATACCGTAGGCCACCTGAAGAACCCCACCGATCATCAGCAGTTTCACGGTCCAGATCCACCGGCTGCGCCCCCTGGTCCAAAGGGCCGGCCAAACGGTAAAAAACACCATGATCGCCAATTGCACCACCTGTTTGGCGAAACGGCCCAGAGTGGCGTCCGCGGGTTCCCCGGAGGGCGCCAGCCGCAATCCGCCCACCGAGATCAGCACACTGAAGAGAATCGCAACCGAGCCCAGGATCAACCAACGACACAGGCGGGGTGGCAAGCCCCGCCCTGGATCCTTCGTTAGGGAACCGCTCCGAATCCGGTCGCCGCCCGCACACAGAACGGCGAGAGCCAGGAACAGCCAGGCCGGCTGCAACCCGCCTCCCCAATCCCGGCCCGTGGACAGTTTCAAAAGGCCTACGCCCGCCCAAGGGAGCGTCAGGAGGGCGGCCCCGTAGAAAAAAGTCGCGCACCGGGCCAGCATCAGGTTCCTGTCCTTTCGCCCGCCTTCAGCCGGGCGCGTCGCAACAGAACGACGACCATGAGCGTCATGCCGGCCAGCAGAAGCAATCCCGCCCTGAATTCACGGGTTTCATCCACGGCCCGGCGGTACCGGATTCTGGCCCCCCTGAATTCCAGTTCGCCGGCGGAAACCCGCAATTCCAACCGACCATCGGACAGAACAATCGGTTCGGACACGGGGTAGATCCCGTCCCGCAGGACAAGTTGCCCACTGGCCCCGGTGCCCGCCAGGCGGGCGGTACACGGAACGCCGATATCGCGCCGGGCGAAGTCTTCGGCCTCGAGCGTGTCCGGCAAGGTCAACCTGCCCTGATCCCAGACCAGCGACCGATACCCCGGACCGGGACCGGCCTCCCACCGGAATCCGGCGGCCGAATCCCTCGCTGCTTCGATGACCAGAAACCCCGGCCGGCCCAGCGTGTGGGCCGGCGGTGATTCCCCAACCGCCACCGATGGGGTTCCGGCCAGGACAAGGCACATCCCCAGGGCCACACCCATGGCGCGAATAATTCCCGCCCCGCGTCGGGAGGCGCTCATGCCGAGTGGGATCAACATCCTGAACTGTCCGCCATCATGCTGAGAACCATCCGCCGCCAGAGTGATTTCGGCTCCCCGTTCGCCCCGAAACTGTCGGTCAGGTTGTCCGACCCGGCCACCCGGTGGATCTTCAACGGGATCCCGTCGCACGCCAGCTCCGCGAGTTCCGCACAGCGAATCTGGCTTTCAGAGTCGTCATGGCTGAATTCGTTCCTGCGGATTTCATCGAGCCAGCCGGGCCGACCAGGGTCGGACCAGGCGTCGGGGAACAACAGGATCCTTATCTGCCCCGGCCTGATCACTTCCACCAGGCGTCCCAGGATGTAGCCGGGAAGGAAACGATCGGCCTCTTTCGCCAGCAGGCACCAGACGAGTCCGCCGGAACCGTTCAGGGGCAGATCGACCAGGGAACGGGCTACGGCCAGGGACTCCAGAGGCGCCAATTCCGCTTGCCCAAGGCAGCCCAGGTGGCTCCACCGGATTTCCCGAGCCCCGGCCGAGGCGAATTCACCCTCCTGTTTCATCGGCGCGCCCTGTGCGGTGTCCTGAGAAATGGCCCAGATGTTCCGGTGAACTTCTTCGCGACAAGAGTGGACCCTGGCGCCCCCCTCCTCCCGCGCGAGAAAGGTGCCGGCCGACCAGCGGATTTGGTCGTCCTCGGACAGGGTGGCGGACCGGGGGGATCCCAACGCAAGACCTGCCGCCGCAAAAGCCGAGATGGGAGAAACCCCGGGCGTCGCCACCGTCATGTCGATGGTCCCAGCAGCAGGTTCTCGCCCGTCGTCCAGGCCGTTATCCTGGAGGAACAGGTGGGCGATCGAGGATATGTGGTGGGGCCGTCGCGAGACGGCCCCGGGATCGGGTCGCACCATGATCTCATGCACTCCTGGCAGCCCGTTCCCGGGCTGACTACGCCGGCACCACTTCGGACCACATCCCGCCAGCTCGGGCGGACGGCCGATCAGGTGACGACAACCAAGCTGTTGGCCCCGCCGAATTCGTTGGGCACGGTCTGGCTGTTGTGCGGATCCGGCAACCAGGAACCGTCGACGATGAAGCGGTACTCGTGCTCACCATGGGCGAGGTCCAGGTGGCACTCCCACAGGCCGTCTTCCCGTTTGTTCAGGGGCAGCCCCTTGGCGGACCAATCGCAAAACGATCCGGTAATCCGCACCGTCTGTGCGCGGGGAAAGTCCGCTTCGAAACGGATGCCATCCTGGGAAACCGCCGGCCCGTGGAGCAGAGCCGTCCAGTGGTCCAGGGCCACGACCTCCAGTTCGACTTCCTGATCGAGAAGTTCCCGGGCCAGGCGGCGGAAATCGAAGGCCCCCCGGGATTCGGGATCAAGCAGCGTGACCGGAACGCCGGCCCCGGCGGCTTCCTTGATCCTCACCGTATGGTGGATAATCGTGTCCAGCAGCTCCCCGTCGTACAATTCCTCCAGTTCCTCCATGATCGCGCGGACGAACAAGGGCCGGGTGTCGAAATCCGACATCAGGATGTGCGGAATGACGTCATGGCCCTTCTTCTCGCGCAGGACCGCGAGAGTTTCCCGCATTTTGCGCACGGCCTGCAGGCTGTAGCCGCTGGGATCCACGGGAATGACTACCTCGCCACAGGCCAGCAGGGCGTTGAAGGTCAGAAGGCTCACGCTGGGCGGGCAGTCGATCAGAACGTAATCGTAGGGTAGGAAACTGCGGCGGAGATTGTTGCGCAGCCGTAATTCCTTTTCCGGTTCCCGGGCCAGGGTCATTTCCACGCCGCTGAGTTCGATGCCGGCGGGAACCAGATGGAAGTCGGGGCTGACGTCAAGGAAGGCGTCTTCGACCAGGATGTCCGACGTCAGGTACAGATCGTAGGTGCTGAGGGTGAAATCCCGTTCATGGAAGCCGAAGGCGAGAGTGGAGTGACCCTGGGGGTCGTTGTCGATGAGAAGAACTTTTTTTTCGAGTTGGGCCAGAGCTGAGGCAAGGTTGGGGGCGGTGGTCGTCTTGCCGCATCCGCCTTTCTGGTTGGCCAAGGCAACGACTCTCATATCGAATCCTTTCGATTATGAATCGTAGAGCGCAACCTCCCGGAAATGATCCATCCGGGATATTGTGTTTTTCCTCTATGCGGAAAGCCGGCGGATCCTCCCGTCCGCAGACTGCTGGTTGCAGCATACGCCCCGGGCCGGACCTGTCAACAGGTTTGGTGGCGCTACGCGGCGGCGGAGACGCCCAACCACAGGTAGATGCCGACTCCGACCACAATCCCGCCGGCCACTTCACCCCAGGTGTGTCCCATCAATTCACGCAAGCGGTAACCGGGAAACTTTTCCCCGGCCAGGGCGCTGTCCATCAGGTCATTGAGGAGCTCGGCCTGTTTGCCGATCTCCTGGCGCAGCCCGGTGGCTTCGAAAATCACGAACAGACTGAATACCAGCACCAGGCTGAAGATCGAGGAATCGAAGCCCTCGGCACGCCCGACGGCCAGCGCCAGGGTGGTCACCGTGGAGGTGTGTGAACTGGGCATGCCGCCGTTGTCGAAGAACAATGACGGCCGGAAACGCCGCTTCACGACCGCTTCGATGACCACCTTGGCGGCTTGGGCGGTCAGGCCGCTTATCAAAGCCATGATACCGGGATTGATCATCAGCGGCCGACCTTTCCTTGCCGGACGAAGCGGTCAGTAGGCGTCAAGATACCTCTCGAGTTCCCAGCCGCCGACGGAGGCGCTGTAGGCGGTGAACTCCTCGCGTTTGGCGGCGATGAAGTGATCGAAGATATGATCCCCCAGTGCCGCCTTCATGACCTCGTCCGCCTCCAGTTCATTGATGGCCTCCAGGAGGTCGCGGGGAAGCTGGGCGATGCCGTGCTCCTGCTTTTCCGAATCGGTCATGCCGAACACGTTCCGATTAACCGCCGGCCCCGGGTCCCTCTTGTTCTCGATCCCGTCCAGGCCCGCGGACAGCATCACGCTGAAGGCCAGATAGGGGTTGCACGAAGGATCAGGCACACGGACTTCGCAGCGGGTCCCGTCGCGGCGGCGGGCCGGCACCCGAATCAGCGGGGACCGGTTGTGATCAGACCAGGCGATGTTGGTCGGGGCTTCGTAGCCCGGAACCAGCCGCTTGTAGGAATTGACCAACGGATTGGTGATGGCCACGAAGGCCCGGGCGTGATGCAGCAGGCCACCGATGTAATGCAACATTTCGGCGCTGATCTGGTTTTCGGCCTCGGGATCGAAAAACAGGTTGCGCAGGTCGTCCCCGTCGCCGGTGAACAGCGACTGGTGCACGTGCATGCCCGACCCGTTGACGCCGGACAGGGGCTTGGGCATGAAGGTCGCGTGGAGTCCGTAATCCATAGCCACCTTCTTGACGATCATGCGGAAGGTGGTCACCCGGTCGGCCGTCTCCAGGGCTTCGGCGTACTTGAAATCGATTTCATGCTGGCCGGGAGCGACTTCGTGATGGGCCGCCTCGATCTCGAAGCCTACGGCCTCCAACATGGTCACGATGTCCCGCCGGGCATCCTCCCCCATATCCACCGGGGAAAGGTCGAAATAACCGCCGGTGTCGTGGGTGATCGTGGTGGGATCGCCGTTGCCGTTCTTCTGGAAGAGAAAGAACTCGAGTTCGGGCCCACAGACGGGTGTGTAGCCCAGCTTGGTGAACCGCTCCAGCGTGCGCCGCAGGGCCAACCTGGGACAGCCGGCGAAGGGCGTGCGATCGGCGTTGAAGACGTCGCAAATCAGCCGGGAAACCTTGCCGTGGCCGTCGTCGAAGGGGAACACCGCATAGGTGCGCAGATCCGGCACCAGCAGCATGTCGGATTCCTCGATCCGGGTGAAACCCTGGATGGACGATCCGTCGAACATGATTTCGCCCCGCAGGGCCTTCCCGAATTGGCTGGCGGGCACTTCCACGTTTTTGTTCTGCCCCATGAGGTCGGTGAAGATCAGGCGCAGGAACTGTACCTGGTCCTTGGCCATGGTCTCCAGCAACTTCTTCTGCGCGGGTTCGGTGGCGATGACGCCGTCCGGGAAAGGACGGTGAAAATCCTTGGTCATGATCTCCTCCGTGTTACAAGTGGGTGGAAAGCGGGACAGATCCGGTATGATGGAGCCACACGATAGCAGAAATCGTCTCCAGATCAATGTGCAACTTGTGAATTCCCCTACCTTCTACCATTTTAGGAACCCGTTAATGATGCCGGGAACCCTCCGGCCCCTGGTGGGGTCCGTTTCCCAGGGATTCTGCCACCCTTCGAAGGAAGTCGAAAATGTTCAAGTTTCTCCGTTCCCAGGCCAAGGTCTTCTACTGGGTGATCGCGGCCTCCTTCATCCTGTTCCTGTTTCTGGGCGGGATGACCGGCCGGGGCTGCCAAGCTCCCGGCACCAAGCAATACGAGGCAGGTGTGATCGGAACGGTCAACGGAGCCAAAATCACAACCCAGCAATACGATTACGGTGTGCGGCAGCAGCGGGCCCAGATGCGTCAGCAGGCCCAGAACCGTGATCTGACCGCTAACCAGAACGCCCTCGCCAATCAGCAGGCCTGGGATTCCCTGGTCCAGGCCGCCATCTTCCAGCAGGCCATCAAGGAAATGGGCATCACCGTTTCCGACGACGAGGTGCTTGGGGTTTTCGAGAACAACCCGCCCCCCGAACTGCTGGCCCGGTATCGCGACGAAAATGGAAACGTCGACATAAACCGGTACTTCGCCGACCTGCAGAACCCCGCGATTGACTGGTCCCAGCAGGAGGCCTTCATCCGGGCCATGCTCCCGTGGCAGAAACTGACCGAAGCGGTTTCCGCGGAAGCCGTCGTGACCGATGAAGAGGTCCGCCAGGAATACATCCGGCAGACCGGCCAGGCCGTCGCGGAATACATCGGGGTCATCTTCGCGGATCTGGATGGCGATTTCGAAGCTTCCGAGGCTGAAATAAACGACTGGTATCAGGCTCACCCCGATGATTTCCAGGCGCCCGCCAAGGCCAGGTGCCAGGTGGTCAAGTTTGCCAAGGAACCCAACGACCTGGATTTTGAAGAGGTCCGCGAATTCATTTTGGAGATCAGGGAAGAGATCGTTTCGGGTCAAAAGGATTTCGGAGACGCCGCCCTCGAGTACAGTGACGACCCCACGAGCGCCCGCCAGAGTGGGGATCTGGGCCGGTTCGACCGTTCCCGGATGGTCGCCCCCTTCACCGAAGCCGCTTTCAATTTGCCGGTCGACGAAGTCAGCCAGCCGGTCAAAACCCAATTCGGTTATCACCTCATCATGGTCCTCGATCAGTCCATCGATCAGGATACGGGGGAGGTCTACGAGGTCTTCGCCCGGCACATTTTATTGAAGGTCACCCCCGGGCCGGACACCCTGGACCTGATGCGCGACGCCGCCGAGGACTTCCGCAGCCGGGTCGACGAGTCCAACTTCGTCACCACCGCCGAAGCCGAGGCCATGGATCTGATGACGCCGCCCGAATTCACCAAAGGCCGTGACATCCCCGGGCTGCCTCTTTCCATGGCTGGCGCCAACTGGGTTTTCGGCGCCTCATCCGGGCAGGTTAGCCGCTTGTTCGAGAACCGGGACAACATCTATATCGTCCTGGCCGGGGAAATCACCCCCGCCGGCCTGGCGCCTCTGGCCGAGGTGACCAGCCGCGTGGCGCTGGCCGTCAAGAAGGATCATCAGATGGCCGCCGCGAAAACAAAGCTCAATCCCGTCGTGGGTGAGATCCAGATGGGACGGACCATGGCCGAAGCCGCCGCGAATTCGGAAGTCCTGCATGCCGTCACCGACACTTTCACAGTCAACGGAAACGTGGCGGACGTCGGCTACGGAACGGAATTCAACAGCCTGGCCATCAATGGCGAGGTGGGCGTCATGATCCCCGAGGTGGAAACCCTGCGTGGACTCTTTGCCCTGACCCCGCTGTGGATCAAGCCATTCGACCAGGCCGATTTCGAAGCCCGCCGTGCCGGACTCCTGGGGGCTCTGCTGTCCCGGGCCCAGAACCAGGCTGTCGAGGATTGGTACGCCGCACGCCTGGAGGAGGCCGAGATCGTCGACCTCCGTTACTGGCAGCCGTAACCGGGTTCTCCCCCTTCGATCCGGTGTTTCATCGAGAGAGCCCGGAACCTGCAGGTTCCGGGCTCTTTTCCCAGGTCATCGTTTCCGCGGCGGGAACGTCAATCATCTCCAAAGGGATTGGCGGGTTTCTTCTTCCTGAAATCCTCCAGGTCATCCCCCATCCGGTCCAGTTTCTGCTGTTGCTGTTTCTGATGCTCCCCCGAGTCGAACAGCCTGGACATCCTTTCCGCCTCCTCGGATTTGCGGCGGTCGAACTCCCTGAGGTCCTCGGAGATCTCGGGCCCCCCTTCGGTGGGTAGCTCCTCGACGGCCAGATGATCACGGACCGCCGCATGCGTTTCGAAGGCGCTCTTCACCAGGGCGACCACGCCCCGCTCGTCCAGAAATGCCAGTTGCATCCTCACCGAGCTGGCGGATTGCTGCAGCAGGTCCGCCAATTCTTCCGGTGTAGGCGATCTGCCTTTCAGATGGCTCAAGACCCGGATTCCCGCCAACAGGAGTTGGGCTTCATTGCGGGTTACCTTGATCATTCTCGCATCTCCCATCGATTCAGGAAGGCGGATCCTGTCCCCGGCGGGCGCACAACCTGCGCAACCGTTCCACGCGGTGGTCCTCACCGGATTTCAAGGCGTGGTCAAGCGCCTTCGAAAATTCGACCAGGCGGTGCTCATAGAGGATGGCGGCTTCCCGGTGCAACCAGGGCTCGTCGATCCCCGCGGCCAGGCCGTCGTTGATGACCCGCTCCACCAGGGCCCAATCCCCACCCCGTTTGAGGATACGCACGGCGTCCGCCAGAAAACGGGAATCTCCCAGGCCCCGGGCTCCCTGTCGCGGCGCGGCAGCAACCGAAGCTCCCAGACAGGCCAGGGCCGACGCCGTATCCCGCCGTCTTTCACAGATCCGGCCCAGGGCCCAACCGTCCAGCCAGTCAATTTCACAGTCCGGATCGGACACCTGATCGAGAGAGCCGGCGGCTTTCGCCACGCGATCAAACAAGTGGGCCATGCCCAACATGTCCCGGTGGTTGTGCGTCATGACCGGGCCTAGGAGACCCGCCCGACCGGTAGCCAGGAAATCGAACCAGACCTGGGGAATGCGGGATCCTTCGATGTCCCCTGCCCCACGTCGCAGACCGCAAATCTCCCTTTCGAGCGTCTGTTGCCGACAATCCGGCAGGCGGTTTCCATACAGACGTCTGGCCGGGACGAGAAGATCCCAGACCACGAGTCCGGCCAATGGATCGGCCATCCGGTTCAGACGCGCCCGGGTCCGCAGCAGGGGAAGATCGAAGGAAGCGCCGTTGAAGGTCACCATCACCCGGAACCCACCGGCCAGGCTGGACAGTTCCTGCAACAAGGCGGCCTCGTGCCCCGGTTCGGGCAAAAAATACTGCCGGGTGTTCAGACCGCCATTTTCCCACCACGATACTCCGACCAGGAAGGGAATCGTGCCGGTTCCCCCGGCCAGACCGGTGGTCTCGGTGTCCAGGAAGAGAACCTCCCGAAGATCGGGCGAGGAGTCGACCGCCCGGGAAAAAAACTCACGCAGGTTCGGCAGCGGTTCCCTGGGACCGGGCAGGGCATCACGGTACTCTCGGCTCCACACCGGACCGGCGGGCGTTTCGGTTTCCCGCAGACCCAACTCCGTGATGGTGGCCGTACGGATCGACGCCAGGGAAGCGGGGTCGGCCCGTGGATCCAGGTCGGCACGATGCACGGCGCCGCTGGTGGAAGAAAGTGGACGGCGGGAAAGACGGTCAAGCTGGGCCAGCCTCTTCTTCAGATCCATGTCTAGGCCCTGCCGGCGGCCTGTCCGGTCCGGCCCAGCAGCCAGGAGGCGCCCTCACGGGCCATGGCGCCCGATTCCACGGCGGGCCCGACGCAGGATGGGCAACCCTTTTCGCAGGGGCACCGGGACAGATGCCGCCGGGCCGCCAGACAGATTTCCTCGAACTGTTCGAAGATGCGTCGGGCGTAGCCCACGCCGCCGGGAAATGCGTCATACATGTAGAGAGTGGGTTTCCCGGTGAAGGGAGACCTCACCATCGCCGTCGCATGGAGATCCGCGGGATCTGCCATGATGAAAACCGGCGCCACGCGGCCAAGGAGGTGGGCCACCCCTTTGAGGGCGTCCCCGAGGTCCAGCCCGGCGTTCGTCAGGGACGTCCCCAATTCGGCGGGCAGTTCCCACCAGAAGCTGGTGGTGTGCATCTCCATCTCGGGCAGGTGCACCCGGCCGGCCCCGACATTCTCGTGGGATCCGAACTTGATCTTCTTGAATACGGTGACCTTGGATACCAGACCCACGTCACCGAGAGCAAGACCGCCGTAGGAAAAATCCCGTTCGTCTTCGGCGGTCAAGGTCTTGAGTTCGCTCTTGCGCTGGGCGTCGGTGTAGAAATCCACCGTGACCGGTTGCACGTGGGCTTCCCTCCGGTCCCAGTCGAGCTTGTCCACGTGGTACTGCTGGGCTCCGTGGATGTATACTGCATCGTCGTGAAGCATTTCCTGGGCGCTGAACAGATCCATCTCCCCGATCACATTGCCGCCGGGAATCGACTGGTCGATGATGACCACGTTGTCGGGCGCGGCGCTGCGCAGGCTGACGTCCTCGGCGGGATAGGTGTCGCTCATCCAGTGATAACGTTCACCGCTGCGGTGGAGCACCTTCCTGTCGGCCAGGTAGTCCAGGATTTCGGTCACTTGGCGGTCGCCGAAAGTTTCCCCGACGAGAAAAGGCAGTTCGAATGCGGCGCATTTGAGGTGGCTCATCAGGATCACCAGGTTGTCGGGATCCAGGGAAGCGTGTTCGGGGCTGCGGCCGAAGAAGTAGTCGGGATTGTTGATTATGTACTGGTCGGCGGGGCTGCTCGACGCGACCAGGACCACGGCGCTGAGGTTCTGCCGCCGCCCGGCCCGGCCCGCCTGCTGCCAGGTGCTGGCGACGGTTCCGGCATAACCGGCCATGATGCAGACGTCGAGACGCCCGATGTCGATACCGAGTTCGAGGGCGTTTGTCGACACCACCGTGGTGACGGTCCCGTCCCGCAAACCCTTCTCGATGGCCCGGCGTTCACCGGGCAGGTAGCCGCCCCGATATCCGCGGACTTCCCCGCTCTTGATTCCCACCCGACGCCCCGCCTTCTCCAGGTAGGTCAGCAGGAGTTCGACCCGCATCCGGCTGCGGGCAAAAATGATGAGCTGCGCCCCGGATGAC
>CBDURF010000068.1:0-16547 GCA_965369705.1 uncultured bacterium | reverse complement strand
CGCTGGTTGAGGAACATGGCGGCGCGGGAAGACTTGCCGACAAGATCCGGCCGGCCGGCCCGCAGGTACAGCCCCATGGCTTCGAGAGCGGGTTCCCCCACAGGCACGAGACGTTGTTTGCGGCCCTTGCCCCGGAGCAGGAGCGTGGCCTCGGCGGGATCCAGGTCGGTCACGTCCAGGCCGCAAAGTTCACTGACCCGGCAACCGCAGCCGTACAGAACCTCCAGGATGGCCCGGTCCCGCAGATCGGGCGGCCGGGCTCCGTCGATCGTTTCGAGCAGTCGCTCGACCTGGTTGAGCGACAGGATCGTGGGGAGTTTCCGTCCCCGGCGCGGTGCGATGAGCGTGCTGGTGGGATCGACGACGGCCAGATCTTCAGCCACGAGGAACCGGAAAAACGACCGCAGGGTGGACAGGAGTCGGGCGCGTGATGAAGCCGCCAACTCCCCGGCGGATTCCAGAAGAAACGACCGGAGGTGATGGTCGCGGATGGCCGTCGGCGCTGAAAGGCCTTCAGCTTCGGACCATCGCCGCAGCCGGGCCAGATCGAAGCGGGTGGCCTCAAGGGTGGCTGAGGCCAGGCCCTTTTCCGCCGCGCAATGGGCCAGGAAATTATCCAGTGCCAGGTCCCAGGCCCTTCCGCTCATGCGTCCGGCTCCAGTCGGTTGGCGAAGAATTCCCGGATGGCGACCACATCGTGCTTGTTGATCCCCCGCACTTCGGCCAGTTCGGCGGTATCGGCCGCGCGAATGCGGGCCACGGAACCAAAATGATGCAGCAGGGACAATTTCTTGACCCGCCCGATGCCCGGGATGAGGTCCAGTTCACTGGCGGTGGTGTTCCGGTCCCTCAACAGACGGTGATAGGTGATTGCGAATCGATGGGCTTCGTCCCGGACGCGCTGCAGGAGTTTGAGGGCCTCGCTGCTGCGCGCCAGGTTCAGGGTCCCACTCTCCCGGTGGATGGTCTCTTCCCGCTTGGCCAGCCCGATCAGCTGCGTTTCATGAAATCCGTACCGGGCCAGGACCTGCCTGGCCACCGACAGCTGACCCGCGCCGCCGTCGACCACCACCAGGTCGGCGGGATTCATTTCCTTCTCCACCAGGCGGCCGTAATAACGGGTCAGCACCTCCCTCATGCTGGCGAAATCGTCCACGCCCCGGACGGTCTTGATCCGAAACCTGCGGTACCGACTCTTCAGGGGCCGGCCGCCCTTGAAGAAGACGAGGGAGGCCACCGTTTCCTTGCCCTGGAAATTTGAGATGTCGAAACATTCGATGGTCTCCGGCACCGAATGCAGGTCGAGAGCTTCCTGAAGCTGGATATCGCCCGGAGTAACCTTGCGCGGCTGGACCATGGCCCGCCGCAGATTCACCTCGCGGAGCTTGAAGGCCGCGTTGGTGCGGGCCAATTCGACTGCTTCCTTTTTGATTCCTCGCCGGGGATGTTTGAGGACAATCTTTCCGTTTCGGAGTCCGGCCAACCATTCCTGCCACGAACCGGGCTGGTCGACCGGGTGCGACAGCAGGATCTCGACCGGGATGTCGCCGGCGCGAGGGTAGTATTCCCGCAGGAGCTGGGCCATGAAGGTGTCGAGGCCACGGTCCAGCTTGTCCGCCAGGAGAAAATGATGGGTGGTCAGGATATGGCCGCTTCGTACCCGCATGACCACGCCTGAGGCGTCTTCCCCGTCCCGGGCGATACCGATCAGGTCGCAGTCCCCCCTGATGCCCGAGACAGGGCGGCTGCGGCTGGTGGTCCGGTCGAGCTTGGCGATGAGGTCCCGCAGGCCGGCGGCTTCCTCGAAGCGGAGGCGGGTTGAACAGTCCTCCATTTCCGCCCGCAGTTCATCAAGGACCTCATTTCCGGCGCCAGCCAGGAAACGGACCATCCGCAGGACCTTGGCCCGGTATCCTTCCTGGGTGTCGTAATCGACGCAGGGAGCACTGCAACGACCGATTTGCCAGTCAAGGCACGCCCTTTCGACGGTCTGTCCGGGCAGATCAAGATGACAGGTCCTCACCTGGAAGGCGCCGGCGGCGAACTTCAGTGTTTCCCGCATTGCGCCCACGTCGGTGAAGGGCCCGAAGTAGCGGGCGCCGTCCATGGCGATGCGGCGGACCACTGAAACACGGGGATACGGCTCGTTCAGGGAGACCCGGATATAGGGGTACTGCTTGTCGTCCTTCAATCGGACGTTGTACAGCGGCCGGTATTCCTTGATGAGCTGGTTTTCGAGGACCAGGGCGTCGGTGGGGGAATCGGTGACGATATAGTCGAAATCCCGGATTTTTCGAACAAGGGCGTGGGTTTTGGCGTCTTTTTCGCCCCCGGAGTGGAAATAGGACCGAACCCGCTGGTTCAAGTGGCTGGCCTTCCCCACGTAGATGACCTTGCCCTGCTTGTTCTTGTGGAGGTAGACCCCGGGGGCGTCAGGCAGCAGTTTCAGTTTGGCCTGGAGTTCCTCGGCCGACTTTCCGGCCTTGTCCTCCTCTGGTGATCCGGCCTCTGGTTCCCTTGACATGCCTGGCCTGTCCTGTTAAATTGCCCCGCCTGTAAGTCTTTAACGGAGGTTTGATAGTGCCCCATAACAAAAGTTGCAAGAAGCGGCTGGTAACCAGCAAAAGGCGCAACGAGCGGAACCGGCAGAACCGGTCCATGATGCGCGCTAAGATCAAGGTCTACCGCGCCGAGATCGAACAGACGGCCCCCGAGGAAAAGGCAACGTCCCTGACGGCGATGTACAGCCTGATCGACACCCAGGCCCGCAAGGGGCTCATGCCCAAGACGCGCGCCGCGAGGCTCAAGAGCCGCATGGCAGCAGCAGCCGCCAAGTAGCGGCCCCCGCCTTTTGGCCGGCCCGTTTCATCGTGGGTCGGCCAACTCCTTCAGTACATCGACCAAACAGAACAATCCGGGTTCACGCCCGGCCACGAAACGTACGGCCGGCAGGATGCCGCGCAGGAAAGCCTGGCGGGAATGGGCCCGGTGGGTCAGTACGATGGTCTCCTCCGGGTCGCTGAAGGTCCAGGTGTGTTCCCCGATGACTCCACCCAGGCGCTGGGAATGCGTTGGCGTCGGTTTCCCACCCCGGATTTCACCATAGGCCTGGGCCAAGGTCCTGGCGGTCCCGCTGGGCTTGTCCAACTTGGTGATGTGATGGGTCTCCACCTGCTCGGCGTCGAACCCCGGGGGCAGGGTACGGGCCAGAAGTTGCAGAAGCATTTGCAGAGCCGGAATACCGACGCTGAAATTGGAGGCCTGAACGACGGGGAATTCGCGAGCGTACTCACGGATCTTCTCCTGCTGGTCATCGGAAAAACCCGTGGTCCCGACGACGAGGGGCGCCTGGAGCGTCCGGGCTTGGGCCAGGAGTCCATCCAGGGCCCGGGCCAGGGAAAAATCGATGATCACGCCGCCGGTTGGCAGGGCGCTGGCCATCTTGTCCTGCCCGGTCAGGGCCAGATCCGGATGGAAAACCCCGGCCGCTACTCCCCGACCGGGTTCAGTGACCAGTCCGGCCAGTTTCATATCTTCCGCCCTGACCAACAATTCAGTGATCAGGACACCCATGCGCCCTTCGGCGCCATGTACCGCGACCGGAATCAAGATACACCCTCCAGGTCCCGGGCCATCAGGTTCTTCAGGGTCCCCTCGTAGAACTGGACGAGGTAGGTCAGGCTCTGTTCAGAGACAGGCACGAGCGGAAGCCGAGGGTCGCGGCGGCACAGTCCCGCCATGGACAGGAGTTCCTTGACGGGCACAGGATTGCTTTCGACGAAACAAGCCGCGGTGATGGGGTCGAAGGCCCGGCTCATGGGCCAGGCCTGGTTGATGTCACCCTGCATCCAGGCCTTCCAGAAACGCACCATGGCCCCGGGCAGGAGGTTGCTGACCACGCTGATGGCTCCGCGGCCGCCCAATCCGAAGATCTGGAAATTCAGGCCGTCATCCCCGGAAAAAACCTTCAGGTCGCAACGGCCGATGGCTTCCTCGATCTGGGTCAGATTGCCGCTGGCTTCCTTCAGCGCCACGATATTCGGTTCGGCCCCCAACTGGGCGGCGGTTTCGGGCAGGATGTTCACGGCCGTGCGGCCCGGAACGTTGTATAGCACGATGGGGATGTCGACCGCCCTGGCGACCGTACGGTAGTGGGCCAGCAGCCCGTGCTGTTGCGGTTTGTTGTAGTAGGGAGAGATGAGCATGGCCGCGTCGGCCCCCCATTTCTTGACCTTCCTGGTCAAATCCACCGTCAACTCCGTGGAGTTGGATCCGGACCCCGCAATCACGGCGCATTTTTCGCTGCACATCTCCACGGCCGTGCGGATCATCCACTCCCTGTCTTCCAGGTTGAGCGTGGCCGCCTCCCCGGTGCAACCGGCCGGAACGATACCCGCCACACCGGCGTCGATCTGGCGCTGGACCAGGACCCGCCAGGCTTTCTGATCGAGTTTGCCCTCGGCGAAGGGAGTTACCAGGGCGGTGTAGATCCCGTCGGGCATATCCCAGGTTTTGTTACTCATCGATCCAGACCTCTCCGTGAAAACTGGTCATGGCCGGGCCGCGCAGGCGCAGCGAATTTCCATCCATATCGATGCTTACGATCAACAGATCGCCGCCCCTTGTGCGCAGCGAGACCGGACTGCTGGCCAGGCCCAACCGGCACAGTACCACCGCTACGGCCGAGGCGCCAGTCCCGCAAGCCAGTGTTTCGGCCTCCACCCCACGCTCGAAGGTGCGCATCAGGAAATGTCCGGTTCCTTCCTCGGACGCCACCCAGTTCACATTGGCGCCACCCGGGGAGAATCGCGGGTGATGTCGCAGACGGGAGCCCCATTCAGCGACCGGGACGGCTTCGATGTCTTCCACCGGCACGACCAGGTGGGGCACACCCGTGTAGCAGGAGTGATGGTTGGACCAGGGAGTCTCTCCAACCTCGATATCAAGAGCAAGATCCCGCCAGGGGGGCAGGGAGATTTCGATGTCCTGAGCGGTGTGGCAAACTCCGTCCAGGATGCCGGCCATCGTGTCGAACCGGCATCTGTCCGGGACAAGGCCGAGATAATTGGCGAAACTCACGCTGCATCTTGCCCCGTTGCCGCACATTTCGGCCTCGCCGCCGTCGGCGTTGAAGTAGGTCATGCGAAAGGATGATCCGGACGAGGAGCCGGGCCCGATGACGATCAGACCGTCGGCTCCCACTCCCGTGCGTCTGTCGCACAGAGCGGCGATGCGGTCGGGACCCAGGACGACGCCGTTCAGGGCCCGGTGATCGATCATGATGAAGTCGTTGCCGGCGCCGTGCATCTTGACGAAGGGAATCCGGAGGCTCATTCATTCTCCTTGGGGACCGAGAGTGTATCGCCGGCGGCGCTTCCGCTTTCATCCAGAGTGTCGGGCGCCGCCGGTTCGGGTGCCGGCGGGGTCCAGGGGGTCACGGAATAAGTGATCGCCGGCATTTCCATGTCCGTTTCCAGGCCAGGTTCGACCTCCACCCCCTCGATCATGAACCATGGCTCCAGGAACCACTCCTGGACCTCGCCGGAATCCGGAGCTGCTGTCCTCAGGGAATCCGGAATATAAGTCAACAGGGTGTCCATAACGCCGCTGAAGGTCGAATCTCCATCTACATCCAAGAAAAAGAGGACACGGGTCCGGCCGGGCTTGACCTCGCCGATGAGGCCGCCGTTCTCCGGGTCGAGCTGGAAGATGGGGTTGGCGGTACCGTCCTCGGGGGCGGGGACCCAACCGGTATCCTCCTCGGCCATGGCCAGGGTCCAGGCCATGACCTGCTCCCCGTGCTCGGGTTTATCGAAGGGGCCGACCAGGATCCGGCCGGGGGTCTTCCAGGAATACAGGGTGGTCACCCCCGGGGAAACCGTTGGGCTGGCGGTCGTCAACCACAGGGTGTCGGGCAACAGCCTTTGAGGATCCCTGTCTCCCGGACGCAGATTGTTGTCGGGATCCGTGTAGGCGCGGACCAGCCAGGGCCCGCCGGGCACGGGCAGCCAGTTGAACCGATAGGCTCCGGCCTCGTCGGTGGCGGTGCGGCGCAGCAGAGGCTGTTGGAAATATTCAAGGGTGTCCGGAGGCACATCGAAGAGTTCCACCACCCCGTTTGTCACCGCGGAATCGGCCATGATGAGGACACCGTTGATGGTGCCGGTGGGAATGGAATCACCAGTGGCGATGGGGAAACGACGGCTCTGGCGGCCCTTGACCTTGTGGGCGTCCCGCATGCCGGTGGCCACCTCCACCACGATGACGGTATCCGGGGTCAGGGGGAACTCGAGAATGATCTCCGCCTCGGTGGACCCATGCCACTTGGTCTGGCGGATGCGCTGGTCGGGGAAGAAGTGAAGCCAGGTGACCGCGGAGGTCCGGTCCATCTTTTCGGAGAAGGTCAGGCGGATGGTTTTCAGGTTTCCGACCCCGGTGGATCCGGAGTCGGGAACCATGGCGATGAGATACGGCGGGGTCGTGTCTATGGGACCGCCGGGCGGCGGCTCGACCACGGCGCAGGCGGCCGCCAGGACGAGGCTGACGAATAACGCCAGCCTGATCGCCTGTCGGGAATCACCTCCCGTGGATCGCATGCCGGACCGATTCCCGATGAAGGACCCCTATCGGATGAGGGTGGCCAGGATGGCGCGCTGAGCGTGCATCCTGTTTTCGGCTTCGTCGAAAACCACCGAGTGGGGACCGTCCATGACCTCGTCGGTGATCTCCTCCCCGCGGTGGGCGGGCAGGCAGTGCAGGACGATGTGGTCCTCGTGGGCGGACTCGAGAAGCCGGTTGGAGATCTGGAAGGGCGCAAAATCCTTGCGGCGCTGCACGGCTTCCTCTTCCTGTCCCATGCTGTAGAAAGCGTCGCTGTAGATGACATGGGCGCCTTCGACCGCCTCGCGCGGGTCGTGGGTTATCATGAAGGACGCGCCCGCTGCCTCGGCCTTCCGCATGATGTTCTCGTCGGGAAGGTACCCCTCGGGGCAGGCCAGGATGAAATTGAAGGGGAACCTGATGGAGGCGTTCAACCAGCTGTTGGCCAGGTTGTTGCCGTCACCGATCATGACCACCGTCTTACCGTCGATGGTGCCCAGGTGTTCCTCTACCGTCATGATATCGGCCATGACCTGACAGGGATGGGACAGGTCGGTCAGACCGTTGATGACCGGAACCGTTGCGTACTTGGCCAGGTCCACCACTTCCTGGTGGTCGAACCAGCGGATCATGATACCGTCCGTGAATCTGCTCATGACCTTGGCCACGTCGTGAACGGATTCCCGGGTGCCCATCCCGATTTCCTTGTCGGTGATGAACAGGGTCTCGCCGCCGAGTTGGCGGAAGCCCACCTCGAAACTGACCCTGGTCCGTAGGCTGGGCTTGGCGAAAACGCAGGCCAGAATCCGATTGGGATGGGTATGCGGCAGGCGGTGCTCGCGGACGAGGGGCTTCTGCTCCCGGGCCAAGGCCAGTATGGCCCTGAGGTCTTCGGTGCTGTAATCATCGATGGCAAGGAAATCCTTCTTGTCTGCCAAGGCTCGTACCTCCGGGGTTGTGGAAAACCGGCTTGTTGAGTCCGCTAAAAATAGCGTATCAGGACCGTGAGTCCACCTGTTTACCTGGATCGGGCAGCCAGGAATATGAGTGATGCGTCGTGAGCCCGTCGGGGCTTCCGGTGTCCGCAGGTCACAGGATGTAGCGGGACAGGTCCTCGTCGCGGATGATGTCGGCCAAACGCTCGCTGACGAAGGCGCGGTCCACGGTGACGGGCCCAATCTGTTTTGCCGGCACCTCGAACAGAATGTCGTCGAGGAGCTGGGCCATGATTGTCTGCAGCCGTCGAGCGCCGATGTTTTCCATCCGCTTGTTCAACTCCGCGGCGAGCCGGGCCAGCTCCTCCAGTGCGTCGGGAGTGAACTCGACCCGGCAGTTGTCGACCTCCAGCATGGCGGTGTACTGGCGGATCAGCGAGCCCTCGGTATCGCGCAGGATCTTGACGAAATCCTCCTCTGTAAGGCTGTTGAGTTCGACCCGAATGGGAAAGCGGCCCTGCAATTCGGGAATCAGGTCGCTCGGCTTGCTCTGGTGGAACGCGCCGGCGGCCAGGAAGAGCACATGATCGGTCTTGACGGGTCCGTACTTGGTGCTGACCGCGGAGCCCTCGACGATGGGCAGCAGGTCGCGTTGGACGCCTTCGCGGGACACGTCGGGGCCGCTTCCGTACCCGTGACCGCCGACGATCTTGTCGATTTCATCAAGGAAGATGATGCCGCCGTTTTCCACGAGCTCAACCGCTTCGGAAATGATCTGGTCCATGTCCAATCTCTTCTCCGCCTCCTGCTCACGCAGCAGGTGCCTGGCCTTGGCCACGGAGACCTTCTTTTCCGTCTTCTTCTTGGGGAAAAGATTCTTGAGACTTTCGCCGAAAGAGGCGTCGAACTCCTCGCCCGCCGAGGTAAAGATGTTGGCGATGGGAATTTTGGATTGTTCGCTGGTAACCGACACTTCCTTGTCGTCCAGCACCCCTTCGTGGAGTTGCTTGCGGATCTTCTCGCGGCTCCTCTCCCAGCGGGCGGCCCGATCGGGTTCCTGCTCCATGCCCGCCAGCGGAGGGAAAAGGATGTCCAGGAGGTTCTTCTCGACCGCCTGGTCGATCTCGGCGGCAAAACGGTCCTCCGCCCCGCGGCGGACCAGGGCGATGGCGTTTTCCAACAGGTCGCGCACCATCGAATCGACGTCCCGTCCCACGTAACCCTTTTCGGTGAACTTGGTGGCCTCGACCTTGAGGAAGGGGAGGTCGGCGATCTGTGACAGACGACGGGCGATCTCCGTCTTGCCCACCCCGGTAGGTCCGATGAGGATGATGTTGTTGGGCACGACCTCGCGTCGCATCTCGTCCGGCAGCTGCATGCGCCGCCAGCGGTTGCGCAGGGCGATGGCCACCGCCTTCTTGGCGTCCCCCTGGCCGATGATGTAACGGTCAAGCATGGCGACGATTTCCGGGCAGGTCCACATGGGCTTCTGTTCAATCTGTTTGATCTTCAACGTCGTCACTTCCTTCGGGCTCCAGTTCCAGCAGGGTGATGTTGGTGTTGGTGTAGATGCAGATCTCAGCGGCCAGCAGCAGGGACCTGCGGCAGATGTCCGCGGCACCAAGATCCGTGTTCTGCATCAAGGCCCGCCCGGCGGCCAGGGCGTAGGGTCCGCCCGAACCGATGGCCGTCAGATTGTCGTCGCTTTCGATGATGTCGCCGTTACCCGACACCACGAAGATGTTGCCCTTGTCCATCACGACCATCATGGCCTCTAGTTTCCGCAGGATCCGGTCGCTGCGCCATTCGCGGGCCAGCTCAACGGTCGCGCGCTTCAGATGCCCCCGGTACCGCTCCAGATGTCCTTCGAATTTCTCGAAGAGAGTTAAGGCGTCGGCGGCTCCGCCGGCGAAACCGACAAGCACCTTGCCGCCGAAGAGTTTGCGCACCTTGACGGCGCCGTGCTTGACGGCGGTGTTTCCCAGGGTCACCTGGCCGTCGCTGCCGATGGCCCCCCGTTCATCGCGCAGAACCGCCAGGACAGTCGTTGATCTCACAAACATTGCTTACTCCCCGGGGCTCAACGCCCCAGCCCGCCGCCGGATTTCTTCTTGGCCCTGGGATGGGCCGCGTTGAACCTGTCCCGCAGCTTTCCGCGGTTCAGGTGGGTGTAGATCTGGGTCGTCGAGAGATGGCGGTGTCCCAGCAGCTCCTGCACCACCCTGATGCCGGCGCCGCCGTCCAGCAGATGGGTGGCGAACGAATGACGCAGGGTGTGGGGAGAAACCCCGGCCAACCCTGCCAGTTCCGTTGCGTATTTCTCCACCCGGTTCTGCACCGTGCGACGCGCGATACGCCGTCCGTGACGGCCCTCGAACACCGGCCGCGACCGGTCGTCACCATGGATCACCCCGTCAACAAGATCTTGCCATACAGCCGGTTCGAGTCTTCGTGAAAGGTAATCTCCCAGGGCCAGTTCCGCACAGCCGGCCAGGGGCAGGATGCGTTCGCGGTTGCCCTTGCCCAGTACCTTCACCCGTCCGGGATCCAGATTGATGTCCCCCAGGTCCAGGCCCACCACCTCGGCCAGCCGCAGTCCCAGACCGTAGATCATTTCAAGCAGGGCCCGGTCCCGCCTGCCGAGCTCGGTGTCCACAGCAGGCAATTCCATGAGCATGGCGGCCATTTCGACGTTAAGATCGCGGGGCAACCGCCTTTCGCGCCCACCTTTGCCCGCGGTCAGGTTCGTCGGCACCGTGGCTACCATGCCGGTGGTCTGCAGATACCGGTAGAAAGACCGGATGCCCGCCAGATGGCGGTTCAAGGTCGTCAGGCGCAGGTTCCCGCGGCGCAGCGAAGCCAGATGTCCCCGGATGATGCCCCGCTGTCCATCCAGCTTGCTCCACTGGGTCCGATCGGGAGGATCGTCGAGAACCCCGAATTCGACGGCCGTAGCCAGGAAACCCGCGACGTCGCGGCCGTAGGCCTCCACGGTCAGCGGACTCATTCCCCGTTCCAGGGCAAGGTATTCGATATAGGGTTGGAGAGGATTGTCCGCCATGACCATTTCCACGTCCGTGTCGGGGGGCATTGCACCGGTCGTGAGGAATGTATCATCACCCTTGAGTTGCGGCAAGGAGGCGGGTCACAGGGCCTCGGCCGAGCCATTCCGCCAGGGAAGCGAGGGCTCGTTCGGACTTGGCGATCTTCCGCTCCCGTTTGCCCCTCGTGCCCGAGGGCAGGTCGGGAACGAGCCCGAAATTCACGTTCATGGGGGAAAGTTTTTCCGTGGTCCTGTCGAAAAGAAAATTTCGGAGCAAGGAACCGGTCATCGTATCCAGGGGCAGGCCCGGCAGTTCGATTCGGTGTACCTGGGCCGCCAGGCGCCAGGCGGTGATCAGGCCGGAGGTCATCGATTCGACGTACCCTTCCACCCCGGTGATCTGACCCGCGATCCACACATCCGGCCGTTCGCGCAGGGAAAAATCCGGAGCGCAGCAGCGGGGCGTGTCGAGATAGAAGTTGCGGTGCAGTTGCCCGAAGCGCACGAATTCGGCGTTGGCCAGACCCGGAATCATGCGGAAGACGCGTTTCTGTTCGCCGAATTTCAGCCGGGTCTGGAACCCGACCAGACCGAAAAGCGTTCCGGCGCGGTTCTCCTGGCGCAACTGGACCACCGCATGGGCGCGGCGTCCGGCACGGGGGTCATTCAGCCCCACCGGACGAAGCGGACCGAAGGCCAGGGACTTCGGCCCCGAGGCGGCGATCTCCTCGACGGGTTGGCAGCCGTCGAACAATTCGCTTCGGTCGAAAGCGTGGACATCCGCCCTCTCCGCACCCATGAGGGCGGCATGGAAGGTTTCGTAATCAGTTTGGTCGAGGGCGGCGTTGAGATAATCGGCCTCTCCCCTGTCGTAGCGGGCCGCCCGGTAGAGGATGTCGAGATCAAGGGATTCCAGAGTCACCGTCGGGGCGATGGCGTCGAAGAAATGAAGGGAGGGCCGTCCGGTGATCCGTCCGAGTTCTTCCACCAGGGCCGGACTGGTCAGGGGGCCGGTGGCAATGAGCCAATGTTCCCCGTCGCGGAAAGGAAGTTTCGCGACTTCGCCCCGGGAAATATCGATCAGCGGTTCTGAGGCAAGACGGGTGGCCACCAGGGCGGAGAAATCCTCTCGGTCTACGGCCAGGGCGGCGCCGGCGGGAACGGAGGTTTTCCTGGCGTAGGCGAGCAGGCGGCAGCCGAAGAAGTCGAGTTCATCCTTCAGCAAACCCGAGGCCGTGGCCGGCGCCGTGCTCTTGAGTGAGTTGCTGCAGACGATTTCCGCGAGCCCGTCCCCGCGATGGGCAGGTGTCCGGACGTCGGGCCGCATTTCAATCAGCCGCACCCGCACGCCGAAGCGGGCCAACTGCAGAGCGGCCTCACAACCCGCCAGCCCACCGCCCACGACGGTGACGACGGGCGCTTCGACGGGTTGTATCATGAATCATCCGAGGAGGCCGGTCGCGCCGGGGCTTTCTTCGCGGTTTTCCTGGTGGGCGTCTTCTTGACCGTCTTTTTCTTGGCGGCGGTTTTCTTCTTTACCGTTTTCTTTTTGCCGGTCTTCTTCTTGCCTGTCTTCTTGCGCCGGGCGGCATCCTTGAGAAGCGACAGGGCCTCTTCCACGGTGACGTCTTCCGGGTTGTTGTCCCGGCCAATGGTCGCGTTGACCTTGCCGTCGGTGACGTATGGGCCGTACCGGCCCTTGCAGACCGTCAGGGGTTCACCGGTCTCCGGGTGCTTGCCCAGATCCTTCAGCACCGTCCGCTTGTTCTTGTTGCGGATCCGGTCCAGGGCTTCTTCCAGCGTGATGGTGAACAGGGTGTCGACGGTGTGCACGCTGGCGAAGACCCGGTCCCTCTCCACATAGGGTCCGAACCGGCCCAGACCTGCGCGCACCGGCTTGCCGGTTTCCGAATCGATGCCGATCTCCCGAGGCAGGGAAAGCAACCGCAGGGCGTAGGCGAGATCGATGGACGTCGGGTCCGTTTTCTTCCCCAGACTGATGCGCTTCGGCTTCTTGTCGTCCTCCTGTTCCCCGAGTTGCAAATAGGGACCAAAGGGGCCAGTCAGGGCATAGATGTTTTGCCCGGTTTCGGGATGCTGGCCGATGGGCTCGCGCGATTTGTCGCGCTGGATGATCAGGTCCAGGGCCTTTTCCGAGGTCAGTTCGTCGATGAGCAGGTCCACCGGCAGGGTGGCGCGGCGTTCATCCTGGCCTTCCACATGAACCGAAACGTAGTTGCGCCCGATACGCAATACGATGGGGTGACCGGTGGCCGGGTCGTCCCCGACCTTGATGCGCGGAAACTCGATCTTGTCCATTTCCTCGACAATGTCCTGCTCCAGGCCGGATTCACCCTTACAGCCGCGGAAGAAACAATCGAGGAAGTTGATCCAGTCGATCTCACCGGAGGCGATAAGGTCGAGTTCCTCTTCCATGCGGGCGGTGAACTGGAGGTCCACGTACTTGTTGAAGTGTTCCCGCAGCAGATGGGTAACTGCGATCCCGATGTAGGACGGCAGCAGGGCGCCGGATTTCTTGACGACGTATTCCCGGCTCTGGATGGTGGCGATCACCGAGGCGTAGGTCGAGGGGCGTCCGATGCCCTCATCCTCCAGCTTCTTGATGAGGGAGGCCTCGGTGAAACGGGCCGGCGGTTGTGTTTCGTGGACCAGTGGTTCCACTTTGTCGATTTTCACCGGTGGCACGTGGTCCTGTCCGTCACCGCCGATGGTCCGGCCCTCAGTCAGTTCGGGCAGGAGGGTGTCCTTGTCCTTGTCGCCGTAGACTTTGAGAAACCCTGGGAAGCGAACCACCGAACCGTTGGCGCGGAAGGTCAGGTTGCGGTCGGCGGCCGTGACCTCGAAGTCGACCGCCGTCTTGTCCAGTTTTGCGTCGGCCATCTGCGAGGCCACGGTACGGTTCCAGATCAGGCGGTAGACGGCCAGCTCCTCGCTGTCCAGCCTATCAGCAACCGATTCCGGGGTGCGGTCCACGTGCGTGGGTCGGATGCCCTCGTGGGCCTCCTGCGCCCCCTTGGCCTTTGTCTTGTACCGCCGGGGGCCCGTGGTGTATTCGGGCCCGAAATTCTGGCCGACATGATCCTCGATCTCCGCCAGGGACTTTTCGCTGAGGGTCAGCGAATCCGTCCGCATGTAGGTGATCAAACCGTCCCGGATGGATCCCACTCCTTCGTAAAGTCTTTGGGCGATCCGCATGACCCGCTGTGGTGACATCCTCAGCCTGCCGCTGGCGGCCTGCTGGAGGGTCGAGGTCGTGAAGGGGGGCGAAGGTCGCTGAGTGGTCTCCTTCCGGATCACCTGGGTCACACGCCAGGGCAGGTTCTCCCTCGCGCCGGCGGCCATCTGCTCGGCTGAAGCGTCATCGAGATGGATCCGCCGGGCGGGGCTATTGAGCTCCCCGCTGTCAGGATCGAAATCTTTTCCGCCGGCCAGTTTGACCCCATCGATTTCCGACAGGCGAGCAGTGAAGGCGAGGTCCCCGCTGATCATGGCCGCTTCAATGTCAAAGTACTTCGCGACGTGGAAACGTTGCCTCTCCTCTTCCTTCTCCACCACCAAGCGGACCGCCACGCTCTGCACGCGCCCGGCCGAAAGCTTGGTCCGCACCTTTTTCCAGAGGACCGGGGACAGGGAATATCCGTAGAGGCGGTCAAGGATCCGCCGGCTTTCCTGGGCGCGGACGAGTTTCATGTCCACTTCGCGGGGATCGTCCAGAGCTTTGTTGATCGCTGACCTGGTGATTTCGTGGAAGGAGATCCTGTGCACGGGGACCTTGGGATTCAGCACTTCGAGAAGATGCCAGCTGATGGCTTCCCCTTCCCGGTCCTCATCCGTGGCGAGCAGCACCTCGTCCGCCTTTTTCAGCAGCTTCTTGAGTTCGGCCACCTGCTTCTTGCTGTCGGCCGAGATCACGTAGATCGGCTTGTAGCCGTCGTCGAGATTGACCCCGTACCGCCGCCAGGGCTCGTTCTTGTATTTGGCGGGGATTTCCTTGGCGGATCCCGGCAGGTCCCTGATGTGCCCGTAGCTGGATGCAACGGTGTATTCGTCTCCCAGGAAGCGGGAGATGGTCCGGGCCTTGGCCGGTGATTCGACGATGATCAGTTTCAAGTATTGTTCCTTTCAAGCAAAACCCGACTGCTGAAATCAGCGGCCGGTCCGGATTCGCTCCCCAGGGTACGGGTTGCCTAATGGATGTTCTCGAATCCTTCCGACGCACCCCCGGTCATGCCCGGTCTTCCTGGTCGAAACAGGACCTGCTCCAGGACCGATTCAAGTTCGAAGGGCTCAAGGGGCCTCAGGGCGATGAACGAGGAGTATTGCAGCAAGGCTTCCAGCTGAGCCCGGTTGATCTGTCGGTTGTTGAACAGTTTCATCAGGAAACCCAGACCCCTGGGCGACAGGTAATCCGCGTCGACGTCCCCGAAATACCGGAAGGCCTTCTCCGAGGGGGTGTCGGGGAGAGGCTCTCCGTTCCAGGCGGGCATGTCGTCGTTCAGCCAGTGGGATTCGATCCAGTCAAGGAGCCCATGCATGTCACCCACGTCCAGGCCGGCCGCCTCGGCCTTATCCTGAATGCGGCTCTTGAGCTGCGGCAGGGCCTCAGGTGAGCCGGAAAGGGCCTCCAACAGGATGATCAACAGATGTTTCAGTCTATCCCTTTCAGGATCCATGGCTTGTCACTTTCCTGGCTTGTCATTTGTAGGCCGGTCGCGTTGCCCGTAACGGTCCAGGCGGCCAAAAACTAGCATGACCGGCCGCTCACGGCAAGTCCGGGCCCGGCCTCAAGGGAGCATCAGGCGGCTCCGCAGCATTTCTTGTACTTCTTGCCGCTGCCGCAGGGACAGGGATCATTCCGGCCCACCTTGGGCTCTTCACGTTGAACGGGACGAGCCGCAGCCTGGCCATCCGCCCCTGGCGCGGCAGCGGCCTGGCCGCCCCGGCGCGCGGGTCCCTGCTCGTAGGCGGAGACCTCCTGGTGGCTGGTCTGCATCCTGTCCATATCCGGGTCTTTCCGCTCGGGAGGCGGCGCTAGTTCAGCCCGGAAGAACAGGCTGACGGTCGCCCGTTCCAGATTGTCCATCATGGCCTGGAACAGGTGGAAGGATTCGGCCTTGTATTCCACCAGGGGGTCCCGCTGCCCGTAGGAACGCAGGCCGATGCCGCTGCGCAGCATGATCAGTTCGTTGAGGTGGTCACGCCATTGCTCGTCCAAGACCTGAAGCAGGACGAATTTTTCCAGCTGACGGGTCAGGTCAGCCCCCAGGTTCTCCTCCTTGGTCTCGTATTTCTCCAGGCCGAATTGAACCATCTTATCCTCGATGGCCTTGTAGCCGTTATCCAGATGTTCGTCCGCAGCCAGGGGCAGGGGAGCCAGCACCAGTCCCTGGTAGAGCCTGCCCAGCTTGTCCATTTCCCAGAAATCCGGCGCCTTGTCCCGGTCGGCGCATTCAGCCAGAACCCCGGCGACCCCGTTTTCCAAGAAGTCCCGGAACTGGTCACGCATGTCGGTTCCGATCACGGCGTCCCGGCGGAGTGAGTAGATGACCTCCCGCTGCTTGTTGACGACGTCGTCGTACTGAATAAGATGCTTGCGGATCTCGTAGTTCTGGGTCTCCACCCGCACCTGGGCCTTCTCTATGGCTTTGGTGACCATCGAGTGGGTGATGACCTCGCCCTCCTCCACGCCCAGCCGGTCCATGACCTTGATGATCCGGTCGGGGCTGAACAACCGCATGAGGTCGTCCTCCAGGGACAGGAAGAAGATCGCCTGCCCGGGATCGCCCTGGCGTCCGGCGCGGCCGCGAAGCTGGCGGTCGATTCGTCGGCTCTCGTGCCGCTCGGTGCCGATGATCTGCAGGCCGGCGGCCTGCCCCTCGAATATCTGGGGATCGAGTTCCATCTCGGGCCACTTCTCGGGCAAGGCCATGATTTCCGGCGCAAGCTTG
>CBDURF010000067.1:0-16843 GCA_965369705.1 uncultured bacterium | reverse complement strand
TCGCTGCCCCCGGCCAGGTCGAGGCCGGCAGGCCCAGAAAATCCGTCACAAAACCGGTCTTGCCTGCGTCCTGGTCCACCAGCAAGGTGACCAGACCGCCTCCCCGCAAATGGGCAAGGACCGCCCGGCCGGACCGTTCCACCGGCACGGTCCGGATCCCGAACCGAAGACGTTGTTCCTGAAGAAAGCGGTCGAAAGGAGCGTTCCGCTGGGTTTTGACCACATCCAGCAGCGGATAACGTCGGGCGAGAACCCTACCGCCAAGCTCGAAATTTCCGATGTGCCCGGTGACGGCTATGGCGCCCCGACCCCGGGCCAGGGCCCGGTCCAGCACGTCCCAGCCGGGAGCGATGTCCACGGTATTGGCAAGCGCCTCCGGTTCGGCGCAAAGCACCTCCGCTACCGTAAGGCCCAGATGATCGTACACCCTACTCGCCAGACCTGCAAGTTCCGGGGCGGGCAAATCGGGAAAAACCGCACCTAGTTGAGTCGTAACTACTTCCCGGCGCCCTCCCAGAAGCGGCCCCACCACCCGGGCGGTCCGGCGCAGGAGGGCGGCCGACCACCGGTAGGGCAGCGGCCTCAGGCAGAAAAGGGCCGTGCGGAAGAGGGCATATTCACCGTGACTCTTGAAATCCATGATCTGAGAATAGGGGATGGCGATCACCAATTCCAGCCCGGCGCCAACGTTAACTTTCCGGCAGGGTTTCACAGCTTTGTCATCGCAGGGAATATGTTATTTTTTTACCATCATGAAGGGACCGGGATTTTTACGATTCGAACGATCATCCAGGAAAGTGGAAACCGGGGGTTTGCCCAATCCTATCGGTGGAAATTCAGGATAAATATATCTAAATATATTGTTTCCGGGAAAAACCGGATATTAACGACCTTGAACCCAGAATCCCCCACTCCTGCCACCTTCCTGTTTCAAGATTCGGGCGGCCGTGCCCCTGGAGAGAATCTGACAATTTTACAAAAACCAGCCTTCAGGGATGCGCCTGCGTTCATCAAAACCATTGCCCCAAGTCCGGAGTTAATCCACCATACACGCATCGTTTTTCAAAACCGTTTTGGTCCATTTTCAGGACTTCCAGGACAAGGAGCCCGACGATGAAACGAATCCTGATTGCCACGTGCGCCGTGGCCATCCTGCTGTCCGGCGCCGCACTTGCCGCCGAAGACACCTTGGCCGGCAAATGCATGACCTGCCACAAGGAAAAATCCCTCGGTCTGTATAACCAGTGGTACAAAAGCGAACACGCCAAGCACAACGTGACCTGCCTGGACTGCCATCAGGCGGCCAAGAGCGACGTCGACGGCTTCATGCATGAAGGCGCCCTGATCGCCACCCTGGTGACCCCCAAGGACTGCGGCAAGTGCCACGAAAAGGAAGCCCAGCAGGTTGACGCCAGCTACCACGCCCATGCCGGGGAAATCCTCGACTCCATTGACGCCTACCTGGCCCACGCCGCCGGTGGCGCCCCCGTGGCCGTCGCAGGCTGCGAGAGTTGCCACGGCAGCAAGGTCCTGATCGATCCGAACAGCCCCAACAAGCTGGAGCGCCAGAGCTGGCCCAACAGCGGCATCGGCCGGATCAACCCCGACGGCAGCAAGGGCGCCTGCACGGCCTGCCACACCCGCCACGCCTTCAGCGTCAAGCAGGCCCGGCAGCCCGAAGCCTGTTCCAAGTGCCACCTGGGTCCCGACCATCCCCAGAAGGAAGTCTTCGAGGCGTCCAAGCACGGCAACGCCTACTACACGCACAAAGACGAAATGAACCTCGACGCGGACCGCTGGGTCGTCGGCGTGGACTATTTCGAGGCCCCCACCTGCGCCACCTGCCACATGTCGGCCACGACCACGCAGGCCATCACCCACGATGTGGGTATGCGCATCAGCTGGACCCTGCGTCCCCCTGTATCGGTGACCAAGGACGACTGGGAGAAGAAACGGGCCAACATGAAGGAGGTCTGCATCAACTGCCACGGCGCCGCTTTCGTGGACGGCCATTACTCCCAGTTCGACGGCATCGTCAACCTCTACAACGAGAAATTCGCCAAGCCGGGTCTGGCCCTCTACAAGAAGACCAAGGAACTCAAGCTGGGCGAAGGGATCGCCAACTTCTCGAACGAGTACGAGTGGATCTGGTGGGAGATCTGGCACCACGAAGGACGCCGCGCACGCCACGGCGCCGCCATGATGGGTCCGGATTACACCTGGTGGCACGGCATCTATGAGGTTGCACAGCACTTCTACTTCAAGTACATCCCCGAGTTGCGGAAATTCCACAACGCGGAGCTGGACAAGATGATCGACGAAGTGATGGCCGATCCGTACCACGCCTGGCTGAGCCGTCCGACCGCCGACATCAAGGCCGACATCAAGTCCGGCAAGATGGGACAGATGTACAAGGACATGTACCAGGTCAACACCAAGTAAGAGGCTGAGCGATGAAGCGATTCCAGCTCTTCATCCGCGGCATCATGACGAACTGGACGGGAACGGTGGGGGTCGCCCTGACGACCTCCGCCTTCCTGCTCTTCGTGTTCTTCGAGTTGCTGCAGATCGCGGGAATCCTGACCAATTCCTACGTCGGGCTCATCAGCTACATGGCCCTGCCCGCCCTGTTCCTCCTGGGGC
Organism: uncultured bacterium; assembly: GCA_965369705.1. GTDB lineage: Bacteria > Krumholzibacteriota > Krumholzibacteriia > LZORAL124-64-63 > LZORAL124-64-63 > JAGLCY01. The sequence continues at coordinate 14,200 of CBDURF010000067.1, read as the reverse complement.
TGATCCTGGTCCCGCTGGGCTGGTGGCAGTTCCGCCGGGCCACCGGCCGATCGACTTCGGAATTGCTCACACAGAGATTCCCCGACGACATGACCAAAGCCAAACGGCTCGGCTCGTCCCTGATGGGCATGATCGCCCTGCTAACGGTGGTGAACATCCTGTTCATCGGCATCGGCGGCGCCCGCATGCTCCACTTCATGGACTCGCCGAAGTTCTGCGGAACGGCCTGCCATTCGGTCATGGAACCGGAATGGGTGGCCTATCAGAACTCCCCGCACGCCCACGTGCGCTGCGTCGACTGCCATGTCGGCGAGGGCGCCGCGGCGCTGCTGGACGCCAAACTCAACGGATTGTGGCAGGTTGTCTCGGCGACCTTCGACCTGTACGAACGTCCCATCCCCACGCCGGTGCACCAGCTGCGGCCGGCCAGGGAAACGTGCGAGAAATGCCACTGGCCGGATAAGTTCTACGGGGACCGGATCAAGTCCTTCCAGACCTTCCGGTTCGACCAGGAGTCCACGCCCCGGTACACCACCCTGGCCTTGAAGATCGGGTCCGGCGCCGCCGACATCCGCGGCACCATCCACTGGCACATCGCCGAGGCCAACGAGGTCCGTTACCGAGCCGCCGACGAGAAACGTCTGACGATGGAGTGGGTGGAGATCAAACGCGGCGACGAATTCCACCGGTACACCAACCGCAAGGCCGCCGAACACCCCGCAGAGGAACCGGCCGAGGCAGAGGCACTGGTCCGCTCCATGGACTGTGTCGATTGTCACAACCGGCCGACCCACATCTACGAGGCTCCCGAAGCGGCCGTCGACCAGGCCCTGGCCTCCGGCAGGATCAGCCGGGCCCTTCCCTTCGCCAAGAAGGTGGGGCTGGGAGCCCTGCTTGGTCGCTACGGCCCCACCAAGGCCGACGGGCTCAGAGGCATCGAGAACGCGGTCCGCGGACATTATCTCCGCGAGGAGCACAACGCCCCGGTCAATCTCCAGGACGTGGACCTGATGGTCGCCGAACTGCAGGAAATCTTCTCCCGCAACATCTTCCCCGGCATGAACGTCGGGTGGAACACCTACCCCTCGCACCTCGGACACGAGAACGAGGTCGGGTGCTTCCGCTGCCACAACCAGGACATGGTGGACGAGGCGGGGCAAACGATTCCCTATGACTGCACCCTGTGTCATTCCATCCTGGCCATGGACAGCAAGACGGAATTCCAGTTCCTGCTGCCGGCCGTCGAGAAGGATCCGGACCGCGAGATGCACGAGTACCTGAGGCGCGAGTTCCTGGGAATTCCGCAGGGAAAGTTTCCTCAACCCGACACCACCGCCGTCCCCGAGGGAGTGTCCTTGGCGGAGTAATTGCGGTCGGTAAGACGAGACGGAGCGGTCGCCCGGACCGCTCCGTTTTTTGTCGGCCTGCAGCGGGCTTCGCCCAAGGCGGGGTTTTTCGTTACTATACTTCAGTCCAATACAACGATGACGATTTCGAGGACCGGAGAAGACCATGCACGATTCCGAACACCTGCTCTATGACGGCTTGCCCGAACTCACCGAGAAGGAGATGCTCGCCCGCGCCCGGAGCTTCCACGAGCTCGTGGCAAGACGCCGGACGGTGAGGGATTTTTCCGATCGTCCCGTGCCGCGCGAGATCATCGCCGCCTGCGTTCAGACCGCGGGCCAGGCCCCCAGCGGAGCCAACATGCAGCCCTGGCATTTCGAAATCGTGGGCGATCCGGCGATCAAGAGAGAGATCCGGACGGCCGCCGAGGAGGAAGAACAGCGGTTCTACGACGGCCGGGCCGGCGAGGAATGGCTGAACGCCCTGGCGCCCCTGGGCACCAACGCGGCGAAGCCTTTCCTTGAGAAGGCGCCCTGGTTGATCGTCATCTTCGAGCAGCGGTACGGACGGGACCCGGATGGGGAAAAAACCCGCTACTATTTCACCAAGGAATCGGTCGGCCTGGCGGCCGGGTTTCTGATCGCCGCCCTGCACAACGCCGGCCTGGCCTCCCTGACCCACACTCCCAGTCCCATGGGTTTCCTGAACAAGATCCTCGACCGGCCCGGCAGCGAAAAACCGTTTCTGCTCCTGGTGACGGGGTATCCGGCCGACAACGCCATGGTTCCGAACATCATCCGCAAACGGCCGGAGGAATTCATCCGCTTCCGCGAAAATGACGGGGAATCCTGATCTCGCCGACCGCACCCGGCCGGCGAGACTTGAAATGAATCCACAAGTGGGGTATCATAATTGGGCTACGGGACCGATATCACCCCTGATCGATTCATGTGGTTGGAAGCTCCCGGGGCGGTCGTGTGCCGTCCCCGGGAGCGTCACCAGGCATTTCCTTCTTTTGCCAAGGGGAGATAACCATGAGCTGTCGTCCTTTCATTTTCCTGACCACGTTTCTTTTCTGCCTTCTGCTCCTTCCGGTGACCCTCGCCCAGGCCGGCGTCGGCGGCCCCTATGGCGAATACGACATGGCCTATCAGGGTTCGGAAACCCTGACCCTGTTGGTGGTTCCGGACGGGTCCGGCAAAACCTTTGACCAGGCCTTCCTGCCTTTCGGAGGCACGGAGGACGCGACCGTCACCCTGTTCATATGGGATTCCGGCGGAAGCCCGATCGCCGGTTTTCCCGCGGAGGACATGTGGCTGGAGTCCCTGGATGGAGGGCTCGTCCCCTGTATCGGCGGCACCATTGCCGACTCCAACACCGACGCTGCAGGGTCCACCACCTGGGCCACTCCGCTCCACGCCGGGGGACACAGCGAAGCTCTCGTCGAAGTTTTGGTCAACGGAGGTCCCCTGGACTCCTCCCCCCCGGGCCTGGCTCTCAGCTTCAACAGCCCGGACATCAATGGAGATCTTACCGTGGACCTGAGCGACGTACCATTGTTCGCGGAAGACTATTTTTCCGGCTACAACTTCCGGTCGGATTTCCACCGAGATGGGCAATTAGACCTGAAAGATCTGGTTGTTCTGGCCCAGGCCTACGGGGCGAACTGTCCCTGACGGACGGCGGTCCCCAACCCTCCTGATCAGCCGGCGGCCTGTGCGGCGATGATGCCGTCCACGGCCTGAAGGGCTTTATCCAGGGCCGCGACATCCGGCATGCCCGCCTGGGCCATATTGGGCCGGCCACCGCCCCGGCCCCCGCCCGCCGCGGCGATCTCCTTGACCAGGTTCCCCGCGTGAAGACGTTTCGCGTCCACCAGATCCGCCGTCACGGTGACCAGCAGGGTTGCCTGGCCACCCATTTCCGTCGCCAGGACCACGACGCCGGTGGAACCCAGTTTGTCACGGACATGGTCGCCCAACTGCATGAAGGAGTTCTTGTCCTCGACCGACACCAGCGCGGTGACCACCTTCAGGCCGGCCACGTCACGGGGAGCGCTGAGAACCTCATCGAGGGAGGCGCGCGCCGAGTTCTGCTGGATTTTTGAAAGTTCCCGGCGAAGTTCATCACGCTCGCGGATCAGGGCGGCCGTCTGTTCGGCCAAAGGACCTCCGTCGGTGCGCAGCAGGGCTCCGATTTCCCGCAGCTGATCCCCTTCCTCCACCGACCGGGCCAGCGCGATATCTCCGGTCACCGCCTCGATGCGCCGGACACCCGCCGCCACGCTGCCTTCGCCGAGGATGCGGATCAACCCCACATCCCCCGTGCGGCGGCAGTGGGTTCCCCCGCAAAGTTCGATGGAATAGACCGGTCCGGAATCCTCTTCCTGTCCCGGTGCAACCTGGCAGCCCCCGTGAATCTCGATCATGCGAACCCTGTCCCCGTACTTCTCCCCGAACAGGGCCATGGCGCCCCGGTCCTTGGCTTCATCGAGCGGAACGTCCTCATGGCGCAGTACGGCCCGGTTGGCCAGGACCGCCTCATTGGCCTGGTTTTCGATCAGCCGGAGTTCCTCCGCCGTGACGGCCTTGTCGTGGCGGAAGTCGAAGCGCAGGCGATCCGGGGCCACCACGCTGCCGGCCTGTTCCACGTGGTCGCCCAGCACGTTGCGCAGGGCGGCATGCAGAAGATGGGTGGCCGTGTGGTTACGCATCACGCCCAGCCGGTAAGCCTGATCCACCCGCAACTTGACCTTGCCGTCGGCGCCGAACACTTCCACCAGTTCGTCGGCGTCACCGAAAACCACGGCTACGGAGCCTTCTTCGGAAACGTCGGCGCCCCGCACGTCCAGGGTCTTATCGCCGCCTGCCGCCTCGACCGTTCCCACGTCGCCGACCTGTCCCCCGGCTTCCGCGTAGAACGGGGTACGGGCAAAGAGGAGATGAGACAAGGGTCGGTCCTGGTCATCCCTGCCCGCGGCCCGAACCGCCACGACTTCCGTGTCGTCCGTCAATCCGTCGTACCCGGTGAAGACGGATTTGAATCCCGCCAGGTCCCGCGCCGGGTCGACCGGTTGCCAGGGTGAGATTCCCTCCTTGAACCGGTTATCCCGCCGGCTCTGGTCCCGCTGCATTTCCATGCAGACCCGGAACCCTTCGTGGTCCACGGTGAAGCCGTCCTCGTCGGCGACGATCGCGGTCAGGTCCACCGGGAATCCGAAGGTGTCGTGAAGCTTGAAAGCCTCTTCGCCCGTCAGGCGGGTGCGCCCATCGGCTTCCATGCGGGCCTTGAACTCGCCGTAGACCTGCAGCCCGGCGGTGAGGGTCCGGCTGAAGCGCTCCTCCTCCTGGCGGATCACCTCCAGCACCCGGTCCCGGCGTTCGGCCAGTTCGGGATAGGCTTCGGCCATCTCGTCCATGACCAGGGCGGCCACCTTGTACAGGAAAGGCTCCTCCACCCCCAGCAGATGTCCGTGACGGGCGGCGCGGCGCAGGATCCGGCGCACCACGTACCCGCGCCCTTCGTTGGCGGGAATGGCGCCGTCGGTGATGGTGAAGGCCACGGCCCGGGCGTGGTCGGCGACAACCTGCATGCTGATCCGGTCCTCGCCCTGGGGCCGGCGGCCGGAGATTTCCGCCATCTTCTCAATTAGAGGCATGAAGAGATCCGTGTCGTAATTGCTCTTCTTGCCCTGGACCACGGCCACCAGGCGTTCGAAACCCAGCCCGGTGTCGACGCTCTTCATGGGCAGGAGATCGAGGGTCCCGTCCTTTTGCCGGTCGAATTCCATGAAGACGTGATTCCACAATTCCAGCCACCGGTCGCAATCGCAAACCCCCACTGCGCACCCCTCGGGATGGTCGCATTCCATATCCTGACCCTGGTCGTAATGGATTTCCGTGCAGGGACCGCAGGGTCCGGTGTCGGCCATGGACCAGAAATTCTCTTCGTCCCCCTTGTCCAGGTCCCCCAGGCGGACGATCCGCTCGGTGGGAATCCCCACTTCCTTTTCCCAGATGGAGTAGGATTCATCGTCGTCCTTGTAGACGGAAACCCAGAGCTTGTCCCCGGCCAGCCCCATGGTCTCGGTGAGGAATTCCCAGCCCCAGAGAATCGATTCCTTCTTGTAATAATCACCGAAGGACCAATTTCCGAGCATTTCGAAGAAGGTGTGATGACGGGCGTCCTTGCCCACCTCTTCCAAATCGTTATGTTTGCCCGAAACGCGCATGCATTTCTGCACGGAGGCCGCCCGTTTGTAGTCACGGTGCTCCAGGCCCAGAAACACGCCCTTGAACTGGTTCATACCCGCGTTCGTGAACAGGAGGGTCGGGTCGTCCCGGGGCACCAGAGTGGACGAAGGCACAACCTGGTGTTGGTGCCGGGTGAAAAATTCCAGGAAACTCGAGCGGATTTCTTTGGCTTTCAAAATTCTGCTCCTGTCCGAAAAATCGGGATTTTTTCGTACATTTCGCCGCGAACCTGCCGAAATACAAATGTGGTAAAGGGTTACCGCCGGCAGGACAGGCGGCCCATCCCGAAGTTTAAGCGGCCCGGAAGGCAAGGTCAACCTGCGCCGAAAAGACGGCCAGAACAGGCGACCTACGGTCAACCAAGGACCAAGAGATCATCATGCGGAATTTCCTGCATTACCTGGTTTCCATCCTGCTGTGGATCCTCTTCGGCTACTACTGGTATGTGGTGATCGAACGCCAGATCGGCCGGGACTACCTCCAGCCCCTGGGCATCCTGACCGGGATCACGGTGCTGGGTCTGGCGATCACCCTCTGGTGGATCGCCCACAACAAACGCATCGCCGCGAAGGGGAAACGGAAGACCCTGATGCCTCCGCCGGCGGAACCCTTCGAGTTCGACAACCTGAACCGACCCATCGTCGCCCCCGCCATGGCCCTTCTCCAGACCGCCGCCAGGGTAACGGTCAACGTGGACGATCAGGGTAACAAGGTCTACACCATCGACCAGGAGGGCGGCGTCTGATGGACCTCTACTCCCTCCTGGTGCGGTTCGAGGCCTCGCCCTTCTATTTGGCCCTGCTGGTCTACTTCGCCTGGTATCCCCTGGCCACCAGCGTGATGTGGATCTTCACCTCCATCCTGTTCTTCCGGCAGAAGGAGATCAAGGAAACCGACTTCTACGATTCCTTTGGCGACAACGACCCCCGCCCCATGGTGTCGTTCGTCATTCCGGCCTATAACGAAGAGAAGAACATCTCCGCCACCCTGGCCGGCGTGCTCAAGGTCAACTACCCCGATTTCGAAGTCATGGTCATCGATGACTGCTCCACCGACGGCACCCTGGCCGAGATCGAGCCATTCCTGTCCGATCCGCGGGTCCGTCTGATTCGCAAGCGGGTCAACGAGGGCAAGGCCATGGCCCTGAACGACGCCATCCCCCTGACCCGGGGTGAACTGCTTTTCGTCATGGACGCCGATGCCATCCCCATCCCGGACGTGCTGAAGTATTTCGTGCCCCATTTCCGCTTCCCTCGTTGCGCGGCCGTGACAGGCAATCCCCGGGTCGCCAATCGGGACAGTTTCCTGGCTAAGCTGCAGTCGATCGAATTCGCCTCGATCATCTCCCTTATGCGCCGGGCCCAACGGGTCTGGGGCCGGATCATGACGATGAGCGGAGTGGTCGGCATCTTCCGCCGCACCGCCCTGTTCGACGTGGGCCTCTACAGCCCTGAAATGGCCACCGAGGACATCGACCTGACCTGGCGCCTGCAGATGCGCCACTGGGACGTCCGGTACGAATCGCGCGCGGTGATGTGGATGCGGGTTCCCCAATCCCTGAGGGGTTTGTGGTGGCAGCGGCGGCGCTGGTCCCTGGGCCTCAGCCAAGTCCTGACCCGGCACGGACGGGAACTGCTGGAATGGAAACACCGTCGGTTCTGGCCGGTGCTCATCGAGGCCAATCTGTCGGTCATCTGGGCCTACAGCTACGTGTTCCTGACCGTCATCTGGCTGGCCAGCTACGCGGTGGGCTACCCGCCCCGGGGGGCCTCTCCCATTCCCAACTTCTGGGGAATGTTGATCGCCACCATGTGTCTGGTGCAGCTTTTGACCGGAGTCATCCTGGACCGCGCCTACGACCGGGTCCTGAAGAAGTACTTCATCGTCGCGGTCTTCTATCCGCTGGTCTACTGGATCCTGATGGCCGTGATCACCGTGACCACCGCCCCGGTGGGGCTGAACGTCAACCGCCAGAAGCGCAAGTACACGCTCTGGAAACCCGTCCGGGAGTGACAATGATCCGCAACCGGCACAGATTGACGGCACTGCTGCTCCTGATGATGGCCACCGGGATCTGCGGACCGGCCCGCCCATCGGTCGCTGAAGAGGCTTCGCCGGATACCGCCACGGTGGACGCGGAGAAAATCATCAACCCCACATACGCCCGGACCAAGGTGGACGAGGCCAGGGAGGCAGCCAGCCGGGACCGTCACCACGAGGCCGTGGCCGATTACCTCGAGGCCCTGGCCAACGACGCCACCCTCGTTCCGACCGTGGCCCAGGAAATCGCCTACCAGAAGCTCTGGCGGGAGGATGCCGAAAAATCCATCTTCTATTTCCGCAGGTATCTCGCCCGGCATCCCGGTCAAAACAACCGGGACGTGCGCAAGGGCCTGGCCCTGGCCTACAGTTGGAGCGGCCGGCAGAAGGAAGCCATCGCCCTGTACCGGGAATTGGTGCGGGAGAATCCGTCCGACGGCGGAGCGAGGATCGGCCTGGGCCGCAGCCTGATCTGGGACAACCGGCTGCACGAGGGGTTCACGATCGTGCGCGCGGTCGAAGACGAATTTCCCGCGGAAACCGGGCCGGGACGGGAAAGCTCGAATTTCCTGTTGACGGTTCTGGACGGCTACACGCCCCACCTGGAAATGAGGACGGACGCCAGCTGGGATTCCGACGACCTGGACATCTACCGGGTCACCGCCACGGGAACCTTCACCGTGTTCGGCAACAAGCTGCTGCAGGCCATCCCGTCCTGGGAGATCTACCGGCAACCCGGACAGGCGGACATCACCAACCTGAAGCCGGGGGCGGGATTCATCACCCCCCTGGCACACAACTGGGCGCTGCACGCCTACGGCTGGCTCGACCGGTTCCGCACCGCCGAGCCCCTGTTCGGAGGAACGGAAAACCTGGCTTGGGATCGCTTCGGCGGTGATTTCTGGTTCACCTGGATCGCCCAGCCCCGTTGGCGGATCGATTTCGGAGGCACCTCCAGGACGGTGGAGACCTTCTCCGCCCTGAACAGCCGGATCGGGTTCAAGCAGGCCAACCTGTCGACGGATTGGCGTTTCGCCCGCCATCTCACCCTGGGCGCCTCAGGCCAGCTTGCCGACTACAGCGACGGCAACGAGAAGCTCAAGGGAGGCCTGCGTCTGGACTGGCGGCGGGAAGGTCGTTGGGAGATCATCGTTGGTCCGGTGCTGACATATATGGATTTCTCCATCCCCTATCCCGGCGGATACTGGGCACCCGACTGGGTCAGAAACGGCAGCATCGAGGCCACCCTGAAGACACGGACCAATCGCATGACCTTCATGGTCAACGGCAGCTTCGGCCTGGAAAAGGAACGGGGCGCCGACGCCCTGACCGTGGGCGGGGCCTCCGGCCGGGTCGGCTGGCGATTCAGCCGGGGCTGGCTGGCCGCTCTGGAAGGCGGCTACTCCAAGTCCTCCTTCGCAACCGCCAGCGGGTACAACCGCACCTTCGCCAACCTCTCAGTGCGGGCCCTTTTCTGATGCGGTGAAACGATGAACAAGGCGTTTTCCCTTCGCTTCCTGGTTCCGCTGCTCATCCTGTTCGCGGCGGCCACCCTCCTGGCCACCGGCTGCGGCGGCGAGGCGAAGACCGCGAATGACGGACCATTGTCCCGCTACCATCTCGATCCCCCGGATCTGGGGGTCGGCGGTTTTCCGCGCATCGAGGACGGAGTGCCGGTCTTCTGCTATCACTACTTCCGGTCCGGGTTCGACGCGGCCTACCTCATGAAGGTTCTGGGTTCGGTCCTGTTCGGGATGCCCGCCCTCGGCCCGCGGGAGTTCTGGACCACGCCCGTGGGCGAATTCGAAAAGCACCTGCGGTATTTTCGGGACACCGGCACAGTCGTCATGACCCTGGACGAGGTGGCGGACCTGGTTGAAGCCGGGAACGATCCACCCGCCCGGGCCGTGGTCCTGACCATCGACGACGCCGACCGGAGCGTCTACGAACTGGCCTACCCCCTGCTGAAAAAGTACGGCATGCGGGCCCACCTGTTCGTGCCCACCGCCAAGGTCGGCGGCGCGTGGAGCGACCTCGACCTCTGCACCTGGAAGCAGTTGAATGAGATGACCGCCTCCGGGCACATCCTCGTCGAATCCCACACCCGCGACCTTCATTTCAAGGTGCGCGCTGACGGCGGTCTGGATCCCGTTTTCCTCCACCCGGACCGGGTTCCCGAACAGGCCAGACTGAAAAACCTGAGCGATCTCGCCCGGCAGGCGAGAACGAGCCAGGAGACCTGTCTTCCGGAAAACCTGGCCGAGATGTTGTCCGGGCCGTATGCCGCGGTCGCGGCGGATCTGGTGTTGAGCCGGATGGATATCCAGGCGGGTACCGGCGTCAGGACGGCCTGGTTGGCCTGGCCCTACGGGTTCGCCACCGACGAACTGGACAGTCTCGGCAGGGAGGTGGGCTTCCGGGGCACGGTCAGCCTGTATCCGGAGGCTTTCTCGGCGCGGGATTCCACCCTGCAGGTCGGCCGCTTCGCTTTGACGGCCAAGAGCACTCTCAGCCACATCGCCAACGTATTCCCCAACTGATCAGGAACTCCCGGGCAGGGACCGGACCCAGATCCGGCGCCGGCGCGGCCCGTCGAAATCGCAGAACCAGATCTTCTGCCAGGTGCCCAGTCTGAGCCGCCCGCCCGAAACGATCACCGTCACGGAACTGCCGAACATGCTGGCCTTGATGTGGGCCGCCGCGTTGCCTTCGGCGTGCCGGTAGCCGTCCCGCCAGGGAATGAGGCGATCCAGGGCCGCGGTCATGTCCAAGACCACGTCCGGATCGGCGCCCTCGTTGATCGTCACCGCGGCCGTGGTGTGGGGATTGAAGACAACAACCACCCCCTCCTGCAAACCCAGGTCCGAGACCGCATCCTGCACTTCGGCCGTCAGGTCCACGAAATCGGTCCGGGCTCCGGTCTGCAGCGTGATCTCCCGCATGGCCTCTCCTTCGGGTTCCGGATCAGAAATCGAAGTACATCGTGAACTCGTAGGGATGGGGCCGCCAATTGATGGCGTTGATCTCATCGTGCTTGATTTCGAGCCAGCGACGAATCAGGGACTCGGGAAAGACATCGTCCCGGATCAGGAACTGGTGATCTTTCTCCAGGGCGTCGAGCGCGTCGGCCAAGGAACGGGGCAGGAAATCCTCGTTGTGCGTGGCATCCCCGGGGCCATCCTGGGGCGTATAACCGGCTTCGATGGGATCAATCCGGTTGATGATGCCGTCGAGCCCCGCCATCAGGATGGCCGAGCAGCAGATGTAGGGGTTGGCCGTCAGGTCGGGCGGACGGTATTCGATACGGCGCATCTGGGGATCCGACACGTAACTGGGAATACGGATCGCCGCCCCCCGGTTGCTGCGGCCGAAGGTGCGCACGGTGGGCGCCTCGAAGCCGGGCACCAACCGTTTGAAGCTGTTCGTGCTGGGGTTGGTAAAAGCGCACAGCGCGTCGGCGTGCTTAAGGATTCCACCGATATAGAACAGGGCGGTCTCTGAAAGACTAGCGTACCCATCTTCTTTATTGAAAATGTTTTGCCCGTTTTTAATGAGAAACTGATGGAGGTGCCAGCCGCTACCCGCGTTGTCCATCAGGGGCTTGGGCATGAAGGTCACCTTGAGTCCGTGACGCTCGGCCAGATTGAACAGGATGTACTTTGTCAAAACCGCATGGTCACCGGTCGTGAGCAGGTCGGCGAACCACCCTTCGATCTCCTGCTGCCCCTGGACGCCCCCCTCATGGTGATGGTAGCGGACGGGGATGCCGAAGTCCGCCATCGCGGCGCAGACTTCGTCGCGGAAGTCGTCGTACCGATCGAAAGGATTGGCGGCGTGGTAGGCGTTCTGGAAGAAGGTTTCACCACTATGGACGCTGAAGGCGCTGTCGTTCGATTCGGTCAGGAACTCCGCTTCCTCGAAAATATGGAATTCGTATTCGGGAGCCCACTGGGAAACGTCGGCCACACCCGCGTCGCGCATGGCCTGTTCCGCCCGGCGGGCGACGTACCGGCCGTCCTGCGGAAAAGGGCTGCGTTCGGGATCGGTGAGCCGGGCCTCGGCGAACATGGTCAGTGTCGGGCGGGTACGGAAGGGATCCAGCGCGGCCGTGCCCAGATCCGCCACCAGGACCATGTCGCTGTTTTCGACCTTGAGGAAACCGTAGCTGGAGCCGTCGAACCCGATACCCTCCCGACAGGTGGCCTCGGTGAACCGGTCGAAGGGATAGGAGATGTGGTGAAGACGGCCGACCAGATCGAGCATCTTCAGGTCGATGAACTCGATGCCCATTTTCTCGGCTTTTTTACGAACCTCGGCGAACTTGCTGTCGTTCATGATCCACCTCGCGATTGGTGACGATTGGCTCCGGTCGAGGCCGGCCCCGACCAGGGGTCCAGCCGACCCCGGCCCGGGTCCCCCAAATATATGCCGTGAACCGCCCCTCTTCCACACTGTCCTTGCCGCCGCCCAATCCGGGATTTATTTTCGAATCCTGATTCGCCGGATCCGTCCCCGAAAGGACCAGCTGTGGCAAGTGACAAGGTGCGCATCCGCTTCGAGGGCAGGACCCTGGATTGCCGGCCGGACACCACCGTGGCCGTCGCCCTCTGGGAGAACGGCGTCCGACACCTCTCCCGCTCCCCCAAGTACGGCCGTCCACGGGGCGTGACCTGCGCCCGGGGCCACTGTACGGCCTGCCTGATGAGGGTCGACGGCATTCCCAACGTTCGCACCTGTGAACTCCTCGTGCGCGGGGACATGGAGATCGAACGGCAGGACGCCGGAGCCTTTTACGCCGCGCCCATGCAGAAGATGTTGGTCGCGGGCGACTCTTTCTTTCCCGTCGGTTTCTACTACAAGTGGTTCACCAGACCCGCCTTCTTGAGCCGTTTCTTCCTGGACTTGATCCGTCCCCTGGCCGGCGTCGGGCGCCTTCCCGGCGCCGAGCACTCTCTCAGGACCCTGCCCCCTGATGCTCACCAGCAGGACCCTGGTGTCGGACAGGCCGACGACCTGGGCCGGTTCGACACCGTCATCGTGGGCGCCGGACCGTCCGGCCTGGCCGCCGCCGACCGGGCCACGGGCCGCGTACTCATTGTGGACGATCACGAGATACCCGGTGGTCAACGGTATGGGGCTCTCCGGCGTCTGGCTGATCATCCGGAGGGGATTCTGGGCCGTTTCCCCGTACTCCGCTCCGCCCTGGAGAGGGTCGAAATGGCGCGGGAGCGATTCGCCACAGCGGATGACGCGACCTTCCTCGGCGGGACCCGGGCCATCGCGGGCTATCAACCCGACGGTCTTCTCCTGCGCCGGGGAGACCGCCTGCAAACCGTGCGCTTCGACACCCTGGTCTGGGCGGCCGGCGCCCTGGACACTCTGGGACTTTTTCCCGGGAACGATACACCCGGTATTCTGGGCCCCCGCGCACTGTACCGGCTGCAGGTCCGGGACGGTCTTGACGTGAAGGACCGGCACGTCCTGGTCATCGGCGGCGGCCTGGATTTCTGGCTCAGTGCGGCCTTGCTGGACGCGGGTGGAGCCCGCCTCGGGTTGGTTGTGACCGGTGACGGCGGCCCCGCGGAAATTCCCGCGGCCGTGGATCTCAACTGGTCGCTCAACACCGGCTTGAACCTGCACGAAATCTCCGGACGCGGTGAGGAACGCTTGCTGGCCTCCTTCATTCCCGATCCCTCCGGCGGAAACCTGACGGGATCGCATCTGGCGATGAATGCCGAGCTGGCCGTGATCTGCAACCGGGGCAAACCCGCCTACGACGTGCCCTACCAGTTGGGCGCCGAACTGTCACTGCAGCCGGAACTGGGAGGGTTCACCCTACCCCCCTCCGACGAATCCGGATCCGGTCTGGTGAGCTGCACACTACCCGGCGGTTCACGCCTGGTCGCCGCCGGTGAAGCCGCCGGCGGTTTGCCCGGCCTGTCCGCGCACCCAGCCGACGAGGTGGAAAACCGATGAGCAAGACCAAGATCTTTCTCTGCCGATGCGAGGATGTGATCCTCGAGGAATTCCGGGAAGCCTACGCCGAGGGTTTCACCGAACTCGAATCCCTCAAGCGATACACGGGAGTCGGCACCGGGTTCTGCCAGGGCAAGGGCTGCCTGAGCGAAGCGGCCCTGGAACTCGCCGCCCTGCGGGACATCTCCCCCGGTGAGGTCAGGCTGACCAATATCCGCCCTCCCGCGGAGCCGCTGACCTTCGCCCAACTCGCGGCCCTCGACGTACCTCCACCCCACGACGATGCGGAGAGCGACTCATGATCCCCTTGTCCAGCGGACCCGTGCCCGGCACCGCGGACGCGGTGATCATCGGCGGAGGCGTCATCGGCCTGACCACCGCCCGGGAACTCGTGCGCGAAGGTCTGAGGAACATCGTGATCCTCGAGAAGGACTATATCGGCAGCGGTTCAACGGGCCGGTGCGGAGGCGGCATCAGAGCGCAGTGGACGACCGAGGAGAACATCCGGCTGGCGCAGGAAAGCGTCGCCATGTACGAGAACATGTCGGCGGACCTCGGCTACCAGGTCTTCTTCCGGCAGGGCG
>CBDURF010000066.1:0-16934 GCA_965369705.1 uncultured bacterium | reverse complement strand
CCACCCGCAAAGCTCCCCGCGAAGGCCCTCCGGGGGGTCCCCCGCGCGGTCCCCTGCAGGCCCAGCGCCCTACCCGAATCCTGTCACCCAAACAAAGCCGGCATTGGCCAGGCAACAACCCAGTGGTAGTCTCCATCCATGGTGCGCGGAAAATCCCGCCCGGAGAAGGCCTTGTTCACGAACAGAGGAAATGAACATGAATCGGATTTGCGATCAGACCCGCCGGCTTTTCCCGGTGGTCCTTTCCGCCTTCATCCTGTCCGGTGTCATCCTGTCCGGTGTCATCCTGTCCGGTTGCTTCAAGGAACCCGAATCCCGGCAGGAAAATCTCAAGGCCATCGCCCACTGGCAGGATCAACGCCTCGCTCCGCAGGACTCCCTTTTGGCAATGCTCACCGACAAGGACGCCCATGTCCGGCTGGCGTCGGTGCGGGCCGCGGGTCTTATCGGCCGTGATGATGTGCTGCCCCAGATGTTGAATGTCCTCCAGGACCAAAGCGTCACGATCCGGGCCGAAGCCGCCTGGAGCCTGGGACTGCTGGGCGCTCCCGCCGCCGCCGAAGCACTCGAGGCCGCTGCCGCCGATCCCCGACCGTTGGTACGCCTGGCGGCCCTGGCCGGTCTGGCCCATGTCCCCAATAACGGGCAGGCCCTGATGGAAGCCGGCGTTCATGGTGATGTCGACGAAGCCGCCGTGGCCTGGGACGGCCTGCGCAATACGGTGAAAGACATCGATCATGAGAGTCTGCTCACCGCCATCCAGGCTGGCCTGACCCGACCCGAAGATGAGATCCGCTGGCGGGTGTTGCGCTGCATCGAGCTGGTTGCCGATTCCACGCTGACCGGTCTGGTGACGCCCTTCGCCCGGTCCGACCAGACCCAGGTCCGGGTTCACGCCTATCGCTCACTGGCCCGCCTGGACAACCAGGCAGCCCTGGCCGCCATACTGGGAGGTTTCCAAAACCAAGACCACTTTCGGGGTCGCAATGGCTCCCGGGTCCTGATCGCAGGGTGCCGGGCCCTGGGTCGGTTGGGTCGTCATGGATTGGAAGACGAGGTCGCCGGGGAACCCGGAAAGATCGCCGCCCTGCTGATCACCGCCGCCGGCAACTCCAATCCCCATGTTTCCGCAACGGCTCTGGCCGCCATGGCGCAGCTGGTGGCCGAGGCCCCCCTGCCCGCTGAAGCCGCGGCTCAGGAAAGTCTGTTGCCGGTGTGGCGCATTCGCCTGGCCCGGTCCGCCAGATCCCACCTGGACCGACCCCAGGCGGGGGTCCGGGCCGCGGCCCTGGCGGCCTACGCGGCGGTGCGCGGGTCAGGGTCCGACGCCGACCTCGTCGCGGCGATCAGGGACGAAGATTCTCCCCAGGTGCTGGCCGCGGGCATGCGGGCCATCAGTCGTCATCATCCGGATCCCGCAAAGATCCTGGTCCACTACGCCGAGATCGACTTTCCCACCGATTTCGGGGATTCCGAGCGCCCCGTCTTCCACAACGCCCTGGTGCGCGAAGCAGCCTATGAAGGCCTGGCCCATCTGTTGAAGGAGCGCCCCGAACTCGTGCCCGATTCTTCGACGGGCGCACGGCTGGAAAGTCATCTCTACGCCGGCCTGGACGATGAGGACTTCGTGATCGCCGCGAGCACGGCGCGTCTGGTCGGGGATTTTCCCTGCTGCGGGTCGTTGAGCGCCCTGATCCGACTGTGGAAGCGGGCCTCGGGTCCTGACCGTTTCGAATTGCGGCGGGGGGTATTGGCCGGCATGGAAAAGATGTTGAACGCCGAAGACGGGCCCTGGCAAGGCCCTGACAGCTTGAAGATTGAAGCGGCGACCCTGTTGCGGCATTCATTCGATTCGCCGGATATCCGTGTCCGGCTCGAAGGCCGGAAAGCGGCTCTGGCCACAAAGATATTGTCGGAAAACCTCATCCCCACCGTGGCCAGCCTGAAGGCCACCCTGCCGGCGGTGGCACGGCCCCCGCAGCAACCGCCGGTGGCATTGCCCTTCGACGCGCCCCGGGTTCGGTGCATCACCCCAAGGGGTGAGTTCGTCATCCGTTTGGACGGCAAGATCGCCCCGAACACCTGCGCGGTATTTCTCGACTTGATCGGGAAGGGTTACTTCGCCGACTTGACCTTCCACCGGATCGTTTCCGATTTCGTGGTCCAGGGCGGCGACCCCCGCGGCGACGGCTGGGGCGGGCCGGGCTACACGATCCGCAGCGAGTGGAGCCGCACGCGGTACAAGAGAGCCGCCGTGGGAATCGCCCACGACGGCAAGGACACCGGCGGCAGCCAGTTCTTCATCACCCTGTCCGAGCAGCCCCACCTCAATGGCCGCTACACCATCTTCGGCGAGGTGACCAAGGGCATGGAGGTGGTCGACCGGATCGAGTTGGGCGACCGCTTCCGGCTGGAGATCATGCCCTAGCCCGGATTATTCATGAAAAATCCGGGCTGATCAGTTCCGTAGGACCTTGATCAGAGTCGCCCAGGTAGGCGAAGCGCCGTACATCAGGATACCCATGCGGAACAACTTGCCCGCCATGCGGGCGGCCACCCAGATCGAGCCCGCCATCAGAACCCAGGACAGCCCGATCTGCCACACCGGCGGCGTCTCCACGCACACCCGCATGAACATGATCACCGGCGAAAACAGGGGAACCAGGCTGAGCACCACCACCAGGGTCGAATCAGGGGACCGCAGCACAAGGCTGAGCATCATCATGGGCAGGACCAGCCCCATGACCAGCGGCGTGTGGAACTGCTGGCTGTCCTGGACGGTGTTGCACATGGCCCCGATGCCCGCGTACATGGTGGCGTACAGGAAAAACCCGAGCAGGAAAAAGGCGATGAAGTTGATCAGGATCACCGGCGTCATGAAGGCGGTGTCGAAATTGAGTTCACCGACCGAAATCCCTTGCTGGCTGATGGTGAAGAAGGCCGCGGACCAGATCCCGAACTGTGTCAGACCCGCCAAGCCGATGCCCAGGACCTTGCCCAGCATCAGGTCGCCCGGGGAGATGCTGGCCAGCAGCACCTCGACCATGCGGCTGCTCTTCTCCTCGATCACGGCGGTCAGGGTGTGACTGCCGTACATGATCACCATGATGTAGATGATCATGATCAGGACAAAGGCCATGATGAAACCGACGGCCTCGTCCTGCTCCTCTTCCCCTCCCTCGGGGGTCACACCGATGTTCGTCCAGACAGTCCGCGCGGCCAGGTAGGCGAACAGGGTGTCGGGCACCTGGGCGGAGGCGAACCTCTCCTCGCGCAGGACCCGATTCAGGGCCGGGCGCAGGACCTCGTCCCGCATGACCATCGCGCTGACGGACTTGTTGTAGAAAGTAGCCTTTCCCGAATCGAGGAAATCCATGGCGATCAGGATGCCGCTGTGGATCGACTCGTCCAGGATGGACTCCTTCAAATGAGTCAGGGCAGCCTCGACGGTCCCGTTCCCGATCAGCTCCAACTTCACGTTGTCCCGGCCCTGATCGATCAGGACCTCTTCCAGGGATTCGAAGTACAGGCCGGAGGGATCGATGACACCTACGGTGCGGGCGTCGTCGCCGCCCTTGTCCGCCAACAGGACGGGCAGCAGAATGAACATCGACATCAGGGCCGGACCGAGTAGCGTGCCGATGACGAAACTCTTGGACCGCACCCGTTCGAGGTATTCCTTGCGGATGACTGTCAGGATCTTCTTCACGACCCCACCTCCTTCCGGTGCCGAGCCACCGCTTCGAGAAAGATCTCGCTCAGGGAAGGCCGGTTGGCCGAAAACAGGGTCAGCGGTCCGAACGCCATCAGTTCGGGCAGAAGTTCACGGGGGTTGACCCCCTCGGCGAGGGTCAGCCGCCAACTCCCTTCCGATTTTTCCCGATGCAGCACCCCGGGCATGTCCGCCGGCGGTTCCGGATTCCCTTCCCAGGCCACACGCACCGACTGCAGAGGGAAATCGGCCCGCACCCTGTCGAGGGGACCGTCGAGAATGATCTCTCCTCCCTCGATGAGGCAGATGGAGTCGCAGATCTTCTCGGCTTCGGCCAGCATGTGGGTGGAAAAGATGATGGTGGTGCCCTTGTCCTTCTCTTCCAAAATCATGTCCCGCAGCAGTTCGATGTTCAGGGGATCCAGGCCGCTGAATACTTCATCGAGGATGACCATGTCGGGTTCGGAGATGAACGTGGCGGCGAACTGGATCTTCTGCTGCATGCCCTTGCTGAGGGCGTCCACCTTGCGGTCGCGCCATTCCTCCAGGCCCATGCGTATCAGCCAGGCGTCGGCCCGCCGGCGCGCTTCGGCCCGCGACACGCCCTTGAGTTCCGCCAGATAGGCCAGTTGGTCCAGGCATTTCATCTTGCGGTAGAGCCCGCGCTCCTCCGGCAGGTAGCCGATGCGGTCCCGCATGGAGCCGTCCAAGGGCCGGCCGGCCAGATTGATGCTTCCATCATCCGCCAGGATGATCTTCATGATGATGCGGAGGATGGTCGTCTTGCCCGCACCGTTGGGCCCGAGGAAACCGTAGATACTCCCCCGTGGGATCTCCAGCTTCACGTCCCGAGCTGCCTTGACATTGCCGTAGGATTTTGAAACGGAGTCCAGGACCAGGATGGTCTCGCCCACCGGGGGCAATTCGAGGGTCGATCGAGTCATGCGCTCTCCTGTCTAAGGGTGGGAATTTTCGATTCCGGAATTATCACCCCGTGACCCGGGGCTGGCAACCGCTGGTTGGCGCCGCGGGATCAACGGTCGTTTCGCCGGAAGTGGCCCCCGGGAGGCGGAAAAACCGAAGGAAATCTTCACATAAGTATCACAAAATTATGGCGTTTTGGAGATATTTGGGATCAAACAGGAGAGAGCCGGCCTGGAACATCCCCATCGCATATTGTGGTTCGAGTCCCTTGCCATAGCCGTATCATTTTGTTATATGAATAGTTACGAAAAATGAAGTGACCGACGCAAGCGGTTTCGGGCGAGCCCCGGACCCCAGGGAAGGATAGCGCCTCCATGCATGCCTCGACCGGAGCCATCCGAAAAATCCTCGTCATCGAAGACGAACGTGAACTGATCGATCTGTTGACCCTCCACCTGACGGCCGAGGGCTACCAGGTGGACGCCGCCGCGGACGGCGAGGCCGGCTTGCGGGCCTTCCAGGCGGGACAGTACGGCATGGTCCTGCTGGATTGGAT
This sequence comes from uncultured bacterium, assembly GCA_965369705.1. Lineage (GTDB taxonomy): Bacteria > Krumholzibacteriota > Krumholzibacteriia > LZORAL124-64-63 > LZORAL124-64-63 > JAGLCY01. Next base: position 11,742 of record CBDURF010000066.1, on the reverse strand, counting down.
GCTGCCCACCATAAGCGGCATCGACGTCCTGCGGGAGATCCGCGCCGTCGACTCCCGGACTCCGGTGGTGATGCTGACCGGACGGGTCCAGGAAGCGGACAAGGTTCTCGGCCTGGAACTCGGGTGCGACGACTACCTGGCCAAACCATTCAGCATCCGGGAACTGACGGCCCGGATCAAGGCCCTCTACCGACGGATCGAACGGGCCGAGGAGCTGGGGCGCATATCCTCCGGCGACCGCATCCTTGACTTCGGTCCCCTGAAGATCGATCACGGCAAGCGCAAGGTGCAGATCCACGGGGAGCCCGTGCAGCTGACGGTCAAGGAATACGACCTGCTGCATACCCTGGCTGCGCAACCGGGACGCACCTTCAGCCGCCGCCAACTGCTGGACCTCGTCTGGGAGGCGGACGCCGATGTCTTCGAGCACACGGTCAACAGCCACGTGAACCGTCTGCGGAGCAAGATCGAGGACAATCCCAACCGCCCCCGATTGATTTTGACCGTCTGGGGCATCGGCTACCGGTTCACCGAGGAATTCTCGAAGGTCTGACCGGCCCGGCCGGGAATCAGGAACGGCGCAGTTCCCTGGTCACGACCATCGCGCCCAGCGCCGCCAACACGAAAAGGGGCGCCGCCGCGGCCGGTTCTCCCAGCACCAACTTGCCCAACCCGAACAGGAAACCGTAGACCCCCGCGCTGCCGCAGGCCCAGACCCCCAACCGCGACCAGCGGAATCCATCGCACAGCACGTCGGGGTGCGCCCTGGCCACCGGGCCCCAGAAACCGCCGGGCCTGACCTTCCGGTAGAAGGAGGCCAGGCGTTCGTCGTCCACCGGCCGGGTCGCAAACGTCACCACGAGCCAGACGGCGATGGTGACCGGCACGAGAATCATCGCCTTGTGGTGGGTCTGCAGAATCATCTCCCCCACCTTGACCGGCGTGGCGAACAGGGCGTAGTCGCGGCCCGTCTGGACCGCGGCGACCACTTCGAAACCCACCGCCAGGGTTACCGACGAGGCCAGCGCCGCTATCTCACTCCAGGCGTTGATGCGCCACCAGAACCAGCGCAGGATCAACACCGGACCAATCCCCGCCCCCATCGCCCAGACGAACAGCCAAGCCCGACCGATGCTCGTCAGCCAAAAGGCCACCAGCACGGCGCAGACCATCATCCCGAAGACGCAGAATTTGGCCGCGATCACTGATTCCTTCTCGGTGGCGTCGGGCCGCAGAAAGCGGCGGTAGATATCGTTGATCAGGTAGCTGGCGCCCCAGTTCAGATGCGTGTCGATGGTCGACATGAACGCCGCGAAAAATGAAACCAGCAGAAGACCGAGCAGGCCCGGTCCGAGAACAGTGAGCATCACCAACGGGTAGGCCGCCTCCTCACCCTTGCCTTCCGGCATGACCGGAAAAAGAACGAGGGAGACCAGGGCGGTGAGGATCCAGGGCCAGTAGCGGAGCGCGTTGTTGGCCACCACGAACCACAGGGTCGCCCCGCGCGCGTGGCGTTCGTTCTTGGCGGCGGCCATGCGCTGGATCAGGTAACCGCCGCCGTCAGCGTTGTGACTGGCCCACCACATCAGCGTCACGAATATCAGGAATTTGAAGAAATCCGATTCGAGGCCCAGGTCGCCGCCGGGAATAAAGGCCAGCGTGTTTTCGCCGAACAGGGGCGATTCGGTCAGACGATCCTTCAGTTGGGAAATACCACCCACGTGGCGCACCGCCATCACCGCCACGGATATGGAGCCGGCCATGGCCAGCCCGAACTGGATGACGTCGGTGATCACCACCCCCCAGAAGCCCGCCAACAGCGCATAACTGAGGGCCAGGGCCGCGCCCACGATGATCGCCACCTGCGGATCCATCCCCAGCACGGATTCGGCCACGGTGCCCATGCCCTTCAGCACCCATCCCAACACGATGAAGTTGTAGAGAATGGCGAAATAACCCGCCTTGAAGCCCCGCAAAAAGGCCGCGGGCCGGCCGGAATACCTTTTTTCGATCAGTTCATTGTCGGTCAAAACCTCGGCCCGGCGCCAGAAGCGGGAAAACAGGAACACCGCCAGCATCTGGCTCAGGACGTAATGCCAGCCGAACCAGTTGTACCAGATACCGTGATCGCGGATGAAGCCGGTGACCGCCAGGGGAGTGTCCGCGGCAAACGTGGTGGCGACCATGCTGGTGCCCAGCACCCACCAGGGCAGGGAGCGGCCCGAGAGAAAATACTGTTCGGTGGACGAGGAGGCGCGTTTGCGGAAGGCCAGCCCCAGGGCCAGGGTCAGGATCACGTAACCCGTGATGATGATCCAATCGAGGAAATGAAGATGGGCCATGGATGTCTCTATCCCCTGGAACTCTGGAAATCATTGTCGCCGGCAGACTAGCAGGATGTCGAATGGTTGGGAAGCCTTGGATCAACTCCTGGTTCCGTCACCCCCCGGGGGAAGATCTTGACTCTGCGCAGTCACGATACAATCGTTGTCCCATACCACCTTATCCGCTCATACAGGGCCTGTCTTTTCCTGTTGGCCAGGTCGTCACCTTCTTCAACGCCGAGGGAATGATATGTCATCCTCCAAGATCATCTGGACCAAGATCGATGAAGCGCCGGCTCTGGCCACCTACACGTTGCTCCCGATCGTCCAGGCCTTCACCAAGGGCACCGGCGTCGAGGTCGAGACTAAAGACATCTCGCTCGTGGGCCGGATCATCGCCAACTTTCCCGACAATCTAACCGAAGAACAGAAGATCCCCGACTACTTGTCCCAGCTGGGCGAACTGGCCAGGTCTCCGGAGGCCAACATCGTCAAACTGCCCAATATCAGCGCCTCCATTCCCCAGCTGCAGAGCGCAATCAAGGAGCTGCAGGATAAGGGGTTTGATATCCCGGACTACCCCGAGGACCCCCAGGATGACGCCGCAAAGGCTCTCCAGGCCAGATTCGCCAAGGTTCTCGGCTCGGCGGTCAATCCGGTCCTGCGTGAAGGCAACGCCGATCGCCGGGCGGCTGTATCGGTGAAGAAGTTCGCCCGAAAAAACCCCCACAAGATGATGAAGGACTGGCCTGCCACCGGATCCAAGGCGCGGGTCGCCTATATGTCCGAGAAGGATTTCTACGGCAGTGAAAAATCCGTCACCATGGACAGGGGCGCCGAGGTCCGGATCGAATTCGTCGCCGCGGGCGGGACGGTCACCGTCCTGAAGGACAAGGTGTCTCTCCTGGACGGTGAGGTCATCGACACCTCCGTGATGAACGTCGCGGCCTTGCGCAAATTCTATGGTGAGACGATCACCGCGGCCAAAAACGACGGCGTTCTGCTGTCACTGCACCTCAAGGCGACCATGATGAAGGTTTCGGATCCCATCATGTTCGGCCACTGCGTTTCGGTCTACTACCAGGCAGCCCTCGAAAAACACGCCGAGGTCCTGAAGGAGATCGGGGCCAACGTCAACAACGGTCTGGCCGGCGTCCTTGAGAAGCTCGACAAACTGACCGCCGACAAGAAGGCGGAAATCGAGGCCGATATCGCGGCGGTCTACGAAGACCACCCCGCCCTGGCCATGGTCGACTCGCGCAAGGGCATCACGAACCTGCACGTGCCCAACAACATCATCGTCGACGCCTCCATGCCCAACGTGGTTCGAGACGGCGGCCGGATGTGGAACAATGACGACGAGTTGCAGGACACCATCGCCATGGTGCCCGATCGCTGTTACGCGACGATGTACCAGGCGGTCATCGAGGATTGCCAGCAGCACGGGCAGTTCGACCCGGCCACCATGGGCAGTGTCCCCAACGTCGGCCTGATGGCCCAGAAGGCGGAAGAATACGGCTCCCACGACAAGACCTTCCAGGCGCCGGCCGAAGGAACGATGCGCGTCGTGGATGCCTCCGGCGCGGTCCTCCTCGAGCAGACGGTGGAAGTCGGCGACATCTTCAGGATGTGCCAGGCCAAGGACGAGCCGATCCGGGACTGGGTCAAGCTGGCTGTCACCAGGGCGAAAGCCACCGGCGCACCTGCCGTTTTCTGGTTGGATGAAAAGCGGAGTCACGACGCCCAGATCATCCGGAAGGTGAGCCAGTACCTGCCCGAGCACGACACGTCCGGCCTTGATATCCGCATCATGGAGCCGGTGGAGGCGATGGAGTTCTCCCTGGAGAGGATCCGCCGAGGTGAAGATACGATTTCCGTCACGGGCAACGTGCTGCGTGATTACCTGACCGATCTGTTCCCCATTCTTGAGCTGGGAACCAGCGCCAGGATGCTGTCCATCGTGCCTCTTCTGAAAGGCGGCGGGCTCTTTGAAACCGGCGCCGGTGGTTCGGCCCCCAAACACGTCCAGCAGTTCCTGAAGGAGGGTCACCTGAGGTGGGATTCCCTCGGTGAGTACTGCGCGCTGGCGCCGTCCCTGGAGATGGCCGCCGCCAATTCCAACAATGAAAAGGCGGCCCTCCTGGCGGAAACCCTCGATCAGGCCATCGGCACATACCTGGAGAACGCCAGGTATCCTTCCCGCAAGGTGAACGAGATCGACAACCGGGGCAGCACCTTCTACCTCGCCATGTACTGGGCACAGGCCTTGGCCGCCCAGGACAAGGACGAGACCATGAAGACCCGCTTCGCCGGGATCGCCGGAAAGCTCGCCGACAATGAAACCGAGATCACCGCGGAATTGCTGGCGGCCCAGGGCGAGCCGGTTGATATCGGCGGTTATTTTCTTCCGGACAGCGCGATGACCGAGAAGGCGATGCGCCCCAGCGCGACCTTCAACGCCATCATCGACGCCATGTAAAGGCGGGGTACCGAGATAATCAGGGCGTCCTGTTCATTCAGGACGCCGTTTTTTTCGTGTCTCCTAATGCCATATGACGTTTAACAGAATCATTACAATAATTTTTCATCACCTTAATTCAAACCAATTACTTTCCTCCGCGATGCGAGTCTGTTTAGCTAGTCCTCGGGAAACCTCCCGGGTCATTGTTGGGTGTTAAAAAAGGAGTCATCACCTTGAAAAACAGGATCTTTACATTCGTCGCCGGCGGATTGCTGCTCCTGGCCGCGGGATTCGTGACCGACAGCCATGCGGAAGATGACGACAAGGGTTTGAAGCTGGGTGGCAGCATCCGCGGCCGTTACGAGTGGATGAAATTCCGCAACGACGCGACCGGGTCCGGGGACATCAAGGACACCAGGGGACGCCTGCGCTACCGTTTCCGCTTGGACGGCAAGGCCAAGGTCAATCCCAAGGCCGGGATCTATTTCCGGCTGGTGAGCGGCACGGACAGCCGCAGCGGCAACCAGACCATCGGCGGCGGTGTGGATTTCGCCCCCGACGCCATCAGCATCAGGTACGCCGCGCTGGTGTACACCCCCTGGGACGGCGGCAAGCTTCCGAACGACAAGGGCCACTGGAAATTCGATTTCGGCCGGGTCAAGAACCCCTTCATCTGGAAGGGCGGCGGCAAGGACAAAATGCTGTGGGACAGCGATATTTCCTTTGCCGGTGTGAGCACCGTTTTCGATCACAAGCTGGGCGACAGCGCCACCCTCTTCGCCAACACTGGTTATTTCGTGATCGACGAGAACAGCAGTGGTGAAAACGACCCCTTCCTTGCTCCCTTGCAGGTGGGCCTCAAGTTCGGCGGGGATAAAACCAGGTTCGGAGTGCGCGGCACGTTCTACTACATGGGCGAGCTTGACGCGGGCTTCGTTCAGCGCGGGGTTGATGGGACCGGCGGATCGACCAAGTCCGGCGGCAACGTCTCCGACGGCCTGACCGGAAGCGCGGACGGCGGCATCATCCGCATCGCCGAAACCCAGGCCTTCATTTCCACCGCACTCGGTTCGATTCCCTTGACCCTCTTCGGGGGCTACTCGAACAATACCAGCGCCGAGGCCTCGGTAATCCACCAGGGCGTCGATGCGAACGGGGTCGCCTACAATTTCGGCATCGAGGGCGGCAACAAGAAAAAGAACATCCTGCTGGGTGCCGCCGGGTATCACGTCGAAGCCAATGCCTTCCCGTCCCAGTTCATCGACAGCGATGTCCTGGACGGATACACCAACCGCGAGGGCATGTTGTTCTACCTCGCCCGCAGGATCATGAAGAACACCGACTTCAACCTCCAAATCTACTTCTCCGACGCCATCGCCACGCATGAGGACATGGAAGAATCGGTCGAGAATTCGAAAAGGACCCGCCTGCAGATCGATATGACCTACAAATTCTGATCCGGCGACGCGCCTGACCTGAAGCCCGGCCGGTACTTGAACAGGCGGCTGTGGATTTCCCAGATGACGCCTCTGTCTGGGCGGACCTGGCCAGTATCCGCCAGATCATGAAACACAAGGGCCTGTAGTTCCCCACCGGGTGAGAAAGAAATCCGCCGGACCCTGAGAGGTCCGGCGGATTTTTTCAAACAATCGACATGATCAGCGGATGAGCGTCATCTTGTGCCGCAGGTCGCCGCTGTCGGATTTCAACACATAGTGATAGATCCCCGAAGCCACGCTCCGACCACCGTTGTCCCTCCCGTCCCAGCGCACCTGGTTGTCGCCTGCGGCGGCCGGACCATCGACCAGAGTGCGGACCAGGCGGCCGCGCTCGTCGAAGATCCGCAGCGAGACCGTCTGCTCGACCGGCAGGCTGAAGTGGATCCAGGTCTGGGGATTGAACGGGTTGGGATAGTTCTGGGCCAAAGTCGTGATTTGCGGCATCACATGGTCATCCGGTGCCGCCGAGACATCCAGGATAGCGGACTGCTGGGCCACGATCACAGGGGTGCTTTTTCCGTTGTTCGCCCAGGCGTCGTAGACTTCCTGGCCCAGGGTGTTGGTGTGGTTGTTGTCGCGCAGGAACTCGATGTATTCCTTTGAAGTGGTTTGGTAATAATACGTGACGTCCACGCGCCGCGCCGTAATCGGCAGAATGTATTCAGTGTCGTCCCAGTACTGGCCGTCCTCGTAGGTGTATCCCACGACGGGCGACTGCGCCGTCACGAAGCGGGCGTTGGTGAAGCCGCGCGGCGGAATACGGTTGTCCGAGTAGACCGTGTCGCTCAAGGGGAAGAAGAATGACGGGCCGGCGGGCATGCCGATGATGCCCGACAGTCTGGTCGAGATCCCCGGTTCGATGTGGTAGATCTTTGCATCGTCGTCATGACTGAGGACACCGGTCGCGTCGTCGTAGTGACCGCTTTCATAGACCATGACGTCGGATGCGTCGTAGGCCTTGATGTTCAGCCACATGCGCCGTCCCTCGGGATAACCCGACGGCAGCTTGTGACCGGTCTGGTTGGTCAGCCGCACCGTGACCGCGGGCTGGGCATCCACCGGTGTGATGGTCAGGTCCATGGTCGCCGCCAGGGTGAGCATGGCGATGGCCCGCAGCTTGCCGTCCTGAAGGGCGGCGGTATCCAGCTCCGGGAACCAAAGCGGCAGAATGTCCGGCAGGAAGGTGTTGCCGCCGGTCAGATCGTGCAGGCCGAGATCGGTGCGTGTCGGCGAGCTCGGTATGTTGCTGCCCACGCCCGTGACGTCCCGCATGTGGCAGTCCTGGCAGGTCGACACGATGCCGTCGGGCTTGTTGCCGGCGAACTGGGGCTGGTAGACGCCGGCAGATGCGTACTCGCTGGCCTCCCATTCGCTGAAGGTCCGTTCGACCGGGACCATGTTGCGCCGATCCCCATCGGGGTGCGGCGTGTCGAGGGCATGAACATCGTACTTGCCGGGAGCGCCACCGTACACGAAGGCCGGGTTGCTCACGTCGTGGCAGGTGCCGCACAGCTGGGAGGTGCGGTGGAAGTTGGAGTCCAGGAACTGGTGGTTAGCGGCGGCGTCCGCATATGGTCCGCGCATGATCGGGTCTGGGTCGGTGACGAACTGGCCATTGGCCGCCTCCAGAGGGGCCAGGTCCAAATCGTTGATGATTTCTTCGTCGCGGGCCGGGCTGACGCCGGACACGTAGACCGGATCGACCATGCGGTGGCAATAGTCGCACTGGACTCCCTGAAGGTCCTTGGAGGTCAGCATGGCGCCGGAAGTGTCGAAAGAGCGCCCTTCCTGCCAGCCCCCGGGCGTGTGACAGCGCAGGCAGAGGTCACCCACCGCCGGGACAACCTCTTCGGCCACAGCCACGGTAGCCATGTACAGCGGGTCGCGCATGGCCTGACCCATCATGCTGCCCTGCCAATTGTGCCAATGCTCGATTTCGGTGTCGTAACCGCCGTGGCACGTGATACAGATCTCCGATGGATCGTCCAGAGGACTCGCCTCGAAGGGATTGGTGCCGCCAAGGTCGAAGTCGCGCAGGGTCGTCGGCACCACTCCATGTGTCACCGGGGTGATGGTGAAGACGGCGGGGCTGTCGTCATGGGCATCGTTGCCGGCGTTATCAAAGGCCTCCACCCGCAGGACGCTGGTGGGGCTGGGCAGGTTGGGGAAGAACATCTGGTAGGTTCCCGTGTTCGGCAACCGTTGGGCCATGGGTTTGAATTTCACACCATCGTCGCTCAGATACAGATTGACGTAAGCGATCCCGCCGGCGTCTGTGGCCGTCCAGGTGACCTCGTTGTAGGTGGCCGAGGGTATCATTTCCCCGCCCACCGGCGAGGTGATGGTGACCTCGGGCGGGATGGGGTCGGTGGAGCCTGTTGGGGTCAAAAAATCCAACAAATCGGCCTGGTCGACGTTGACGACAGTGCCCACGTTGTCGGCCTTCAGACCGGGAAAGGTCGGGGTGTTGGACCAGTTGATGGTGTCGGTGATCTCCACCAGATTGCTGAATCCGTCGCTGTCGGCATCCTCGTTTTCCACGGCAATGACAGCCTCGGCGGCGGTCATGCCGGCGGCCAGACGCACCTCGATCGACAGGCCGTAGGGATTGCGGGCGTCGCTGCCGTCGAAGTCGAAATGGCAGACGCCGCAGTGTTTCGCATTGCTGGGCAGATCATCCAGGACGGTGCCCTCGGCGTCGGGATATCGGCCGAAAAAGTCGTTCCGGAACGGATTGCGGGCCGAGCTGAGGGTGGGAACGACAAGGCCAACAAGGACCAGCAGAACGATCAGACGGGCATAGCGGGATAACATGACGGAACTCCCCTGTCAACGATCCTAACGTGATTCCAGGACAACCCACCAGGTGCCCGGATTCCGAAATCGGTGTTGTGATTGTGAAAATAGTATGACGGAATCAGTCCTGATTGGCAAGTGTTTTGAGGGTGATTTCGCTGTGAAAATTGATTATGAAAATCACCTAAACTTGTTTAAAACATCAACATCCACCCACCAGATCTCCGGGCTGCCGTCCCCAGGCTGATACGTATGGCCGGTATCCGGTTCCACGGTCCAGTTGGCGGCGCCCGGGAGTCATCAGGGATTCCTTCCGGTGCAGGTCAGTCCTCGGTTCCGGACAACACCTCGACCAGGACTTCGCGCATCATCTTCAAGCTGTAGGGTTTAGCCATGAAACCAGCGATGTCGAACCCGCGGGTCTTATCCTTGATCTCGCGTGAATCGTAGCCGCTGGACAGGATCACCGGGATGTCCGACCGGATGACGCGCAGACGCCGGTAGGTGGCCATGCCGGCCATGCCGGCCATGGTGAAATCAAGCAGCACCGCGTCGATGTCGCGGTGGCGTTCCCCGAAGATACGGATGGCTTCGAAACCGTCGGGCGCCGACAATACCTTGCAGCCCAACCGGCGCAGGAAACTCTCGCCCACCGCCCGGACCCGGGGATCATCGTCCACGACCAGGATGAGTTTGCCGGTCAGGTTCACGCCGGGCGCCTCGGGACTGCGGCGGCGCTTGCGGGGTAAGGCCACCGCGGTCTGATGGGCCGGCAGCAGAAAGGAAATCGTGGAGCCGCTGGCGGGTCCCGTCTCCATCATGAAACCGCCGTCATGTCCCTTGATGATCCCCAGGGCGGCGGACATACCCAGGCCCCGTCCCGTAAACTTGGTGGTGAAGAAGGGGTCGAAGATCCGTTTGGCCACTTCGGTATCCATCCCGCAACCCGAATCACGGACCTCGCACCATACATGGGGACCAGGGACCAGGTTGCTCCCGTTGACCAGCTTTTCCAGATCCGCGGCCTTGGATTCCTTCACCCCGGTCCGCACCATGATTTCGCCTCCCTCGTCGCCGAGGGACTCGGCCGCGTTGGCCACGAGATTCATGATGACCTGGCGGATCTGGGTCTCGTCGATCATGACCGGCGGCAGATCGTCCGCGAGTTCGAAATGCAGGTGGGACCTCTTGGAGACCGAGACCTGAATCAGGCGCTGGATGCCGATGATGAGCCGGCTGAGATTCGCCGGACGCACGGAAATCCGTCCGCCCCCGGCGTAGGCCTGCATCTGGCGACAGAGATCGGCAGCCAGGCCCGCGGCTTCGAGGACCGCATCCAGACTGTTCCGGTTGGCCGATCCCACCTGCAGATCGTCCATCACCAGTTCCGCGTTGCCCATGATCGTCACCAAAAGATTGTTGAAATCGTGGGCGATGCCGCCGGCCAGCACGCCGAGACTTTCCAGCTTCTGGGCGTCACGGAGACGGGCTTCCAACTCACGTTGTTCCCGTTCCACCCTCTTTCGTTCGGAGATGTCCCGCGCGACCAGCAGGATCTGGGGTTCGCCACCGCCGGTGGCCGAGCCCGGGATCAGGGCCGAACTGACTTCCATGGGCACCTGCCGGCCGCGGTCGTCCTGGAAGACCGTCTCATAGAGGAAGACCCCGCCGTTACCCCTGTCCCGCTGCTTCTTGCGCTCCAGAAGCTCCTCGTGAAGTTCGGCCGGGATGAGATCCATGGCGTTTCGTCCGACCAATTCCTCCTCGGTGAGGCCGGTCAGCTCCAATCCGGCCCGGTTCACGAAGGTCACGGTGCCAGATAGATCGTGGCGGATGATCACGTCGCGGGCGGTTTCGACCAACAGCCGGTAACGCTCTTCCGAACCGATGAGATCCAGCTGGGCCTGCTTCAACGCCGTGATGTCGATGGTGGCGAAGACGAGCAGATCGCCCGGTTTGTCCGGACTGGGAATCCAGGCCTGGTTCATGGTGAAATAGTGACGGCCATCCAGAGCGCGGTACTGGCATTCGCCCTCGAAGTACTCGTCGCCGCGGGCGATGGCCTTGATGACCCCCTTGATACCCGGCAGCGACTCAGGCAGGATGACCCGGTCCAGGGAATTGAGCATCTCCATGCGGTTGGCCGCCGCGTTAAGGGTGATGGTCGCCCTGTTGACGTCCACCACCCGGACCAGAGAAATCGCCTGGGTAATGAATTCGGGATGAGCGTCCAGCCAGAGGTCGAAATCCTTCACCCCACGGGCCTTGACGTCGTCGATGGCTTGCCGGGCGAGAGTGATATCCTCGACGAACAGGGGCACCGTGGCCATTCGGAAGACATGTTCCCAACCGGATTGATCCAACTCCACCGGGGCGGCGGTCCGATTGGTCCGGCTAGATTCCCGCGAGGTACTCATCTGCTCCACGCGCCTCCGCGGCCCCCTTCCAGCGCCGGTGAACCCAGAACCATTGCTCCGGACGGTCCCAGATGAACCGTTCCACCGCCGCCGAAATCCGGCCCGTAAATTCCCTGATATCCTTATCCCGGTCAGTCAACCCCTGCGGTTCCAAGGCTTCTCCGAGGTACAGGGTATGCGTACGGTCATCATTCCTCAGGATCGCCACCGGGATCACGGAACAGCCGGTCCGGATCGAGATCTTC
>CBDURF010000065.1:0-17119 GCA_965369705.1 uncultured bacterium | reverse complement strand
ATTGTTCCGCTCGGCTCGACCGGTTCGGGAACCTACGTCCGATCCGGTCGTTTGCCTGCATTCAATCTGGTGGGTCGGCACCATGGCTCGGACCGTGCCCCTCGATTTCCTGAGGGCCGGCCGGACTCTTGTTTCCGTCACTTTCGTGTTGGACCTGATCACAGACCACGGAAGGGCGGCCGGCCTGCGGCCATCGTGACGCTGTTGCGTGACGTTGATTGTGGAGGTTCTGACGATGGCACTGACCAAGGAACAGAAAGAACAGGTTATCGGGAAGTTCAAGAAGCACGATAAGGACTCCGGGTCGCCGGAAGTCCAGATCGCTCTGCTGACCGAACGGATCAACACCCTCAGCGGCCACTTCAAGGCGCACAAGGCGGATCATCATTCACGCCGCGGCCTTTTGAAGATGGTCGGACAGCGCAAGCGTCTGCTGTCCTATCTGAAGAAGAAGGACCTGGAGGGTTACCGGACCCTGATCAAGGAACTCGGTATCCGGGGTTGACCACCCTTGCGGAGAAAAGCCCATCTGATACAGGAACCGGTCGCGGCGGTTGTGTCGCGGCCGTTCTGATAAGTGTCGAGGGCGGCCTTCGGCCTGAGCAGTTGTTGGAAGAGCTAAGTTTCACCGGACGCTGAGGCGTCCACGCGGTTGGCTCCGTCTCCGGAATAAGCCGGGCGGCACCGAAACAAGCGGATGGAAAGAAAAGAGAAAAAAATGAGCAAGCATGAAGTCAGTCTGGAAATGAACGGAACCACGTTCTCCATCGAAACCGGCCGCATGGCCAAGCAGGCCAACGGATCCTGCATCGTCCGCATGGGCGACACCATGACCCTGATGACCGTCACCGCGGACAAGAAGCCCAGTGATCGGGATTTCCTGCCCCTCTTCGTGGAGTACCGCAACAAGACCTATGCCGCCGGCAAGATTCCCGGTGGATTCTTCAAGCGCGAAGCCCGGCCCTCCGAGCGCGAGACCTTGAGCTGCCGGCTTATCGACCGGCCCCTGCGGCCCCTGTTCCCCAAGGGGTTCAGGCACGAGACCCAGGTCGTGGCCTTCATCATCAGCGCCGACACCGAATTCCACGCTGACACCCTGAGCATCACCGGGGCTTCCATGGCCCTGAACCTTTCCGACGTGCCGTTCACCGAGGTTGTCTCGGGCGTGCGCGTTGCCGACATCGACGGCGAGTTCGTCTGCAATCCCAGCATGGAGCAGCTCGAAGAGTCCACCATGGATCTCATCGTGGCCGGAACCGACGACATCGTCGCCATGATCGAGGGCGAGTGTCTGGAGGTTCCCGAGGAGCGTCTGCTCGACGCCATCGAGTTCGCCCAAGGCTGGATCCGCAAGCTGAACACCCTGCAGCGCGAGCTGCTCGAGGCCGCCGGTCACAAGGAGAAGTGGGTGCTGAACCTGCCCGAGGACAACGTCGAGATGGCCGACAAGGTCGAGGCCTTCATCGGCGGCGACCTGAAGGAAGCCATCGTCGTTAAAGGCAAGTTCGAGCGTTCGAACGCTCTTTCTGTGATCAAGGAGAAGGTGGCTGCCGAGTTCACCACCGAGGACGGCGAGCCCGATCCCGAGGCCCGCGAGGCTCTCGGCAGGGTCGAGAAGAAGCTCATGCGGGACATGATTCTGACCGAGGGCCGGCGCACCGACGGCCGCGATTTGACCACCGTCCGGCCGATCACCATCGAGTGCGGCGTGTTGCCGCGCGCCCACGGCTCCTGCCTGTTCACCCGCGGCGAGACCCAGTCACTGGGCACCGTCACCCTGGGCAGCAAGCAGGCCGAGCAGCGCGTCGAGCCCCTGAACGGTGAGCAGTACTGGAGCAAGTACTACCTGCATTACAACTTTCCCCCCTTCAGCGTTGGTGAGGTGGGTCGCTACAGCGGGACCGGGCGCCGCGAGATCGGCCACGGCAAGCTCGCCGAGCGGTCCATCCGTCCCATCCTGCCGGACCTGGAGGACTTCCCCTACACCATCCGCCTGGTGTCGGACATCCTCGAAAGCAACGGCTCCAGCTCCATGGCCACGGTCTGCTCCTGCTGCCTGGCGATGATGGACGCGGGCGCCCCGATCGAAAAGAAGGTCGCCGGGGTGGCGATGGGCCTGGTCAAGGAAGACGACCGGGTTGCCATTCTGACGGATATCCTGGGCGTCGAGGATCACCTGGGTGACATGGACTTCAAGGTCACCGGCACGCGGGACGGCATCACCGCCTTCCAGCTGGACACCAAGATCGCCGGGCTGAGCCGCGACATCATGGTTCAGGCGCTGCACGAGGCCAGGGACGCCAGGATGCACATCCTGGATGTGATGGACGAGGCCATGCCCGCCCCACGCGAACACATGAGTCCGTATGCGCCGAAGATCGAGACCGTGCAGATCCCCGTAAAGAAGATCGGCACCCTGATCGGTCCCGGCGGCAAGGTCATCAAGCGGATCCAGGAGGAGACCGGCGCCACCATCGAGGTGGACGACGAAGGCATGGTCTTCATTTCCAGCACCGACCAGTCCAGCGGCCAGGCCGCCATGGAGTTCGTGGTGGGCCTGATGGCTGAGCCCGAGATCGACAAGGTCTACGACGGCGTCGTCAAGACCATCGTCGATTTCGGAGCCTTCGTCGAGTACCTGCCGGGCAAGGACGGTCTGCTGCATATTTCCGAGCTGGAGCACTTCCGGGTCGGCAACGTGGAGGACGTCATGCAGGTGGGCGACAAGGTCCAGGTCAAGCTGGTCGAGATCGACAGCCGGACGGGCAAGGTCAGGCTGAGCCGCAAGGCCCTGCTGCCCAGGCCCGAAGGTATGGAGGACACGCCCCGGGACGATCGTCGTGGCGGCAGCGGCGGCGGCCGTGGTGGTCGCGGCGGTCCCCGCGGTCGGCGCTAGGTCCTTTCAGATGAACCTCGATCCCTACAGGAACGAGACACCGCCCCGCCGGGAAACCCTTCCCGGCGGGGCCATTCTGCTTTCGGTGCCCATGCGCACCGCGCACGCTGTGACCCTCGGCGTCTGGCTTCGCACCGGCAGCCAGGACGAGCCGTCCGGTATGGGCGGAGTATCCCATTTCCTGGAGCACATCGTCTTCAAGGGTACGAGGACACGGTCCGCTTTTGAGGTGGCGGAAACCTTCGACCGGATCGGCGCAGCGGTGGACGCCTTCACTACCAAGGACATGGTGGCCTTCACCATCAAGGTCCTTCCCGAATACTTCGCCGAGGCCGTGACCCTGCTGGGGGAGATGCTGTTCGAGCCGAAGTTGGATCCCAAGCTGGTCAAACTCGAGCAGGACGTCGTCTGCGAGGAAATCCAGGAAGCCCTCGACACGCCTGAAGACAGACTCCACGACGCCTTCGCGGGCCGACTCTACGGCAACCACCCCCGTGGCCGGCCCATCCTGGGTTCTCCCGGTGTCGTGCGTACCTTCAACCCGGACCTTCTGCTCCGGCAGCACCAGCTCCTGTTCGCACCGGGGAACCTGGTTGTTTCCATGGCCGGCAACATCCTGGACGGTTTCCATGAGGTGGTGGCCGAGATTTTCGCCCGGGCCGACTCGACAGATCCCGCCGGCCCGGATTTCCTTGACGATGATACCGCACCGCCCGCGGCGGCCTTCATCGATCTGGATCTGGACGAGGCGGACCCCTTCCGCCTGGACCTGACCAGTCCCATCATCCAGACCTATTTCGAGATCGGCAACCTGGGCATCCCCTTCCATCACGAGGACCGGGTGCCGGTGTTCCTGCTCACCAACATGCTGGGCGGGGGTATGAGCAGCCGCATCTTCCAGGCGGTCAGGGAAAGGGAAGGTCTGGCCTACACGGTCTACAACTACTGCGACATGGGGCAGGACATCGGACTGGTCAGTTGCGCGGGTTCCTGTTCCCCGGAGAAGCTGGCCAGGCTCGAGGACGTCATCCGCATGGAGTACTATCGGTTGAGCAGTGAAGGTGTGAAGATCGCCGAACTCGACAGCAACCGGGCCCAGATCAAGTCCCAGCTCATCTTTTCGCTCGAAGGAATGGTCAACCAGATGTACCGGGCGGCGCGGAACGAGATTCTCTACGGACGCTTCCTGCCCGTGGCCGAACTGGTTGATCAGATTGACGTGGTGGGAGTGGACGACATCGTCCGGTGCGCTGACAGCTACTTCAACCCCGATTCCCTGCTTGTGGCCGTCCATGGACCCGAGTCCATGAGTGACAATAGTTTATAAAACAAAATTAAAGTGATTTCTCAATAATGGGGCCGGCCATGCGCCGGCCCCGGTTTTGTTGATCCGGTCTGGGCCGCGAGTTTCAGTTCCAGGTCAGATCCGAACCCCTCAGCAGTTCCATGACTCGCCCGATCCGGGTGTCGTCGATGACCAGCGAAGTCCGCGC
This sequence comes from uncultured bacterium, assembly GCA_965369705.1. Lineage (GTDB taxonomy): Bacteria > Krumholzibacteriota > Krumholzibacteriia > LZORAL124-64-63 > LZORAL124-64-63 > JAGLCY01. The sequence goes on along the minus strand of CBDURF010000065.1, from coordinate 12,730 downwards.
GTAGCCCCGGCCGTGGACACCAAAACCGCTGCCGGGCGAAAGCAGCACGCCGGATTTTTCGAACACCTCGATGACGAAGGCGAAATCGTCGTCACCCCAGGCCGGCGGGATGCGGGCCCAGATGTACAAGGTGGCCGGGGGCGAAGGCACCTCCCAGCCCAGTTCCTGATATCCGGCGACCACAAGATTACGCCGGCGTTCGTACAGGGCCCGGTTGTCGGCGCAGATCTGCTGACTGCCGGTCAGGGCTTCCACCGCCGCCATTTGGACACCGCCGAAAAGGGAAAAATCCACGTTGCTCTTGACCCGGCCCAGATTGGCGATGACTTCCGGCCCGCCCACGGCGAAACCGGCTCGCCAGCCGGCCATGTTGTGACTCTTGCTCAGGCTCTGGAATTCAACGGCCACCTCGCGGGCGCCCGCTGCCTGGAACACGCTGGGGGGCGGGGTGTCGGCGGCGAAGCCGAGTTCGCTGTAGGCGATGTCGCTGACCAGCAGGACCCTGTGCTCACGGCACCAGGCCACGGCCTTTTCGTAGAAGGCCAGGTCGCAGACCCCGCCGGTGGGGTTGTGGGGGTAATTGATGATCAGCATCCGGGCCCGGTCGGCTATCTCGGCGCCGATGGTGTCGAAATCCAGGACGAACCCACGGTCCTCGGTGAGGGCCGGTTCGAAGATCTCCGCCTCACACAGCCGGGCGGCGCCGAAGTAGGCCGGATAACAGGGGCTGGGGATGATGACCGTGTCGCCGGCGTTCAGGTAGGCCCGCATCAGGTTGGCCAGGCCTTCCTTGGATCCGATCAGGGGCAGGATTTCGGTATCCGGATCCCACTTTACCGCGAACCGGTTGGAGTACCAGGCGGCGATCCCTTCCCGCAGCCGGGGCAATCCCTTGAAAGCGCCGTAACCGTGGCAGTTCCAGGAATCGTCCTCCAGGGTCCGGTTCAGCGCGGCGATGATGTTGGCCGGCGCCCGGCCATCGGGGTTGCCGACGCTCAGGTCGATGACCTCGCGTCCGGCCGCCAGCGCTTCCTCCTTCATGCGAAAGACGGTGGCGAAAACGTAGGGCGGCAGGTTGGTGACGCGGTCGGCGCACGGGATGAGAAATTCCGATCTGTTCATGATCTCCTCGTTCCGGTCTCATGCGGCCACCCGTTCCGGCCCGGGCACCCGAGCCTCGGGCTGCCCGACGTGGGCGCCGATACGAAATTGTGATGGGCGCAAATTGATTAATCCCGATAAAGATAATTGGGGGATCGAGCGCGGGTAAAGGGAAATCGGGGGCGTAGGCCGGTGGGAATCACGAGCCGAAGGTGAACTTGTCCTGCTTGCGGTTGAGAGTGTACTGCCAGCCGAGATCATCGACGGTGATCAGAACCGAAGGGGTCAACTGGCCGCTGCGCACCATCTCGCCCAGGGTCGCGGGCCATTCACCCTTCTGATACCGGTAGAGGCGGGCGGCGGTGACCACTTCCGACCTGATCTGGGCCCTGCGCAGCGCTTCCCCCGGATTCGGACCTGCGTCGGGACTGGCCGTCCAGCGCAGCCAACCCAGGACGCCGATGAACAGCACCGCCAGCAGAGTGAGGGGTAGGGAGCGAAATCCGGACTTCAACTTCAACTTGAAGCGGTCGCCCTGGCTGTTTGAATCCTCGTCCTCGGAACCCGGCGGAACCAGTTCCAGGGCGCCTCCCTGGCACCAGGTCTTCAGCAAGTCCCGGGCGACGAAGCTTTCGGTCCTGCCCTGGCGGATGATCCGGCCCAGGGGCAGGCCTGCCAGCGCCAGCTCCATGATCCGCCGGCCGGTTTCGGTCAATTCATCGGGGTCCAGGACCCGGTTGCCCAGTTTGAAGGTGATGGCCTGGGAAGGCAGGTATTCCTTGAGCATACCTTCTTCATCCATCCTGCGGGCCGCCTCCATCAGGAGTCCCTGCACATCCAGGTTGTAGCGCCATTTGACCCCCGGAGGAGTGTCCTTGGTCGGGCTGAAATGGTAGCGCCCGCGGCGCATCTTCATGCCGGCGAAGGCCATTTCCTGGGCCAGGCTCTTGAGGGCCCGGTCCATCTCCTTGTCATCCATCAAGCCTTCGGAGATCAGGATCTCGGTCAGGTCCAGGGAACTGTTCTTGCGGACGTACTCGACGTGCTTCCACTGCTGCTCATTGAAGAAGCCGTAGGCGCGCAGGAATGATTCCAGCGGATCACGGGATCGGCTGCGGCGATCACGGGTGGAGATGAGCACACCCTTGTCGAAGATGAACACCATGTTCCGGTTCGTCTCCAGGTTCAGGAACCCGGATTTTTGCTGGCTGGCGAGCAGTTGCAGGATCTCCGCCAGATTGAAATCGCTCAGTTGGCCTTCCAGGGCCATGGTCAACCTCCTCTATCTGGTCAGGACGCCGGGCCCGGGTACTTTGTCCCGGTTGGCTGTGTTTGGGGCCAGGGAATAGCGGTCGGGGATGCCGCGCCGCAACCCGGGGCCGTCCAGAAAGGCAATGATCCAGGAAAGGGCGATCAGCCCGGCTCCCAACAGGACTGAACTCCCGTTCCACCCGGGCCACATCGCCGCGGGCATCGGCAGCCACTTGGGATGAAGGGTTTCGCCGGGTAGCATCAGGCCGGGCGAGGCCCAATCAGAGCCCATGTCGAAAGCCCAGCCGGCAAACAGCAGGAACAGACCCACCGCCAGGATCGAAAGCCGGATGAAGGCCGCACGGAAGTGCTCCGTGGCCAGGTGTCCGGCGCCCGGCAAAAGCCGGCCGACCTTGATGACCCTGTGGCTGAGGGCCATGCCCTGCTCCCGACTGCGGTTCTTCAGCAGGGTCCCCAGAACCATGTCGCTGCGCGATCTTTCGGCGGTTTCGCCGCAACCGGCGCAGAGCCAGGCGCCGTCATGGATTTTGCAGCAGTCATGGCACAGGGGAATCCCGCAATTCTCACATTCAGTGGGATCCTTCTGCCGGTTCCACCACATGATCATGAACAGGGCCAGGAGCAGCGGTCCGCCGACCAGCACGTACAACGGCAGCGGGGGCGAGCCCAGCTGGTGACGCCACGAGGAGAGAACCACCAGCGGGGGGTAGTTGGGCGCCTCGTAGCGGCAAGCCTCGTTCATGGCCTGGTTGGTCAGGGGCGGGTAGACAACCGGGGCGTAACCCTTGCGTCGGTTCGTACCCTTGGTGGAGAAAGAGGGGATGAAACCCAGGGACCGGGCCTTGTCCATGGCCTCGGTGGCCTCCGGCACGAATAGTTTCTTGAAGTAGACCTGGGCCAGGTTGTAGGACGCTTCACCGCGCTTGGGATGAGCCACGGTGATCTTCGAGTAGGCCTTGGCCGCGCTGTCCATGTGGCCCCGGTAATAGGTGTTGTTGGCTACGCCGACCATGGCCGGGAAGTTGTTCGGTTCGGTTTCCAGGATCTTCTTGAACAGGCGGCTGCTTTCCTGGTATCGGCCGCGCCGGGCTTCCTGAATGGCCAGGGCCACCGTCAGTCGGTTGGTCCGGCTCTGATCCTCGGAGGTCGCGATCCGACTCTTCAATTCCTTGATCAGGCTGCCGGAGGGAGGCAGGGTGCAGGCCCTGTCCAACAAGGTGACTTCGCTGGTCGGGTCGATGGTCGGCACCGCCGAACGAAGGATCGGCCAAGCGGGGAAGACCAGGGCCAAGGCCATGACCCAGGTCGCCAGCATCAGGTAGCGGGCCTTGCCGCGGGCGTGGACCAGTAGGGGAATCGACATGATGGCCAGGAACCCGAACCAGCCCGGTTTGAACAGCAGCAGGACGGCCGGAATCAGGAACGGCAGCAGGAAACGCGGCCGGTGCTTGGGATCCTTCAGGATCGTGGCACCCATATCGTGGGCCATCTTGCGCCACCACGCCAGGTACAGGCCGGACACCAGCACAGTCCAGAATAACCCATTGAGCAGGGTTGCGCCCTGGTGCCAGGCCACGATGAAATGACCGCGCCCCACGGGAGAGTTCATGAGGGCCCTGACCGAGGTCGGCAAGACCCTGAACAGGGTGGCGGTGTCCAGGGACTTGATGGCCTGGACCGATTGCCACCACTGGTAGCGGGGGTGTCCGGGCGAGGCCTCGATCGCGGCCGCCAGGTTTTCCGTCACTCCAGCCGGGTTGTCGGACATGGCCGCCTGGCGGGCGAGGTGATAGCGCCACGCCCCCGCCAGCGGATCGTCGATACGGGGCGGAATCTTGGGCGACCGCGCCTTCTCGATGGTCGAGGCCTGGGCTTCCGGCAGCAGTTTGCGGCTGATGTTGAGGTCCGCGCCCGCGTAACGCGGGTCCAACTCCTCTGCCTCGGCCCCGTATTCCATCAGGGTATCAAGAGGGGCCGGGATGGCGGCCGCCTCCCCGGGCACGATGCCGAGGATGGCCAACGCCAGGGTCAGCCCAAGGTAATGGCTCGACACCTTCATTCGACAACCTGTTCGCTTAGGGTTCCGCATTCGATTGTTGAATCTTCCGTCTGATCGTTGGATGATCCCGCCCAAGAGCAGGGATACTGCAGCCACGGCTCCGGATCGGTGAACCGGGCCGGGTATCCTTTGATACTGGTATCGTACGTTTCAGTCGGGGATTAACCGGAATTTTGAATAATTCCCGTCCGGTGGATGTGGAGAAACCTTGTTCCTGGACGCCACCGGCCGTTTCATGTTCCGACGCCTGCTCCTGGCGGTGGCGGGATTGTGCGGTATGACGGGCTTGATCATCGAATACGGGGCCTATCCCGCCCCTTGGATGCTGGCCGCCGCCAGGGGGCTGAGCGGGGCGGCGGTCGGACTTTTCCTGCTGGAACAGGGCCTGTCCTGGCGGGACAGCGGGACGTTTCGGCGCTACCTGAGGGAAAGATGGCCGACCTTCTCCCTGTCGGTGCTGCTCATCCTGGAAATACTGACCCTGGCGGCCGGGCGCCAGACCACCTGGTTGAACAGCGCCTTGGGTCTCCTTTCGGTGGGTTCGGTGACCAGGGCCTATCTGATCATCATTCAGATCTACATCGTGGCGGTATTCGCCGTCCAGCTGCCGCACCTCCACCGGCGCTTCGCGAGCCTGCGCGTCCGGCCCGCGGTGGCTTTCGTGGTAACCTTCATCGCCCTGATCATTCTGGGGGCGGGGTTGCTGCTGTTGCCCCGGGCCACACCGTCCGCGTTGCCGCTGGCCCCCCTTGACGCCCTGTTCACCTCTACCAGCGCGGTGTGCGTCACCGGCCTGATCGTCCGCGACACCGGGATCGGTTTCACCGGTTTCGGCCAGACGGTGATCCTGGTGCTCATCCAGTTGGGCGGGTTGGGCATCATGTCCCTGACGGCCGCTCTCAGCCTGCTTCTGGGCCGCGGGATCGGGGTGCGGGAAAACAGCCTCCTGCGCGAAGTGTTCCAGGTGTCCATGCTCAGCGAGGTGGGCCGGACCGTGCGCTTCATCATTCTGATGACCATCGGTCTGGAATCCGTCGGCGCGCTTCTGCTTTACCGGGGCCTGGACGGGGTGATCGCCGACCCCGGGGAACGGATCTTCACCGCGGTGTTCCATTCCGTCAGCGCCTTCTGCAACGCGGGTTTCAGCACTTTTGGCGATTCCCTGGTGTCCCTGCATCAACGACCGCTGGTGATGGGAACGGTAGCAGGATTGCTGATCGTCGGGGGACTCGGCTTCGGGGTCGTGGTTCAACTCCTGGCCTGGCTGCGCGGCCGCGCCCTCAGGCGGGGCGACCGGAAGGCCCGGCTCGATCTGCACAGCCAGGTCGTTCTCGTGGTTTCCGGCGGCCTGTTGGTGGTGGGCACCGCCTTGATCGCCTGGTTGGAATGGAACCACACGCTGGCGGGGCAGGGGATTGGGACTAAGATATCCCAGGCCTTCTTCCAGTCGGCGACCTGCCGCACCGCGGGCTTCACCAGCATGGACCTGACGCTGATGAATCCCGCCACCCTGTTCCTGATGATCGTCCTGATGTTCATCGGAGGCGCGCCGGGTTCCACCGCCGGCGGGGTGAAGGTGACCGCGGTGGCCATCGGCTGGGCCAACCTGCGTTCCATCGGCCGCGGTCTGAATCGGGTGCGTCTGGGGCGGCGCGAGCTGGAGCCGGTCCACGTGCAGCGGTCCATGCTCGTTCTCTCGGCGGGGTTGGTCATGGCGGCGATTGGATTGTTCGTGCTTCTGGCCACCGAGGAGAGACCTTTCCTGGAAACCACCTTCGAGGTATTCTCGGCTCTAGGGACGGTGGGATTGTCTCTGGGCATGACCAGCGTCCTGTCGCCGGCCGGCAGGGTCGTCATCATCGTCCTGATGTTCGTCGGGCGCCTGGGTCCCTTGACGCTGGCCAGCAGTTTGACCGGCCCCGGCCGCGATCCCCGGGTGCGCCTGCCCCGGGGCAGGATCCTGATCGGTTGATAGTTACGGTCGTATTCACGGGAGAATCGGCATGTTGAAAGTCGTCGTCGTGGGTTTGGGCAGGTTCGGCAGCACCCTGGCCGTGCATCTGTACCGGGAGGGAGCCGAGGTGCTGGCCGTGGACCGCAGCTCCAGGCTGGTGGAAGCAGTCGCCGAGGAAGTCACCGTGGCGGTGGGTTTCGACGCCACCGAACTGAAGAATCTCGAGGCCTACGACGTGGGCGCCATGGATGTGGGCGTGGTGGCCATCGGCGAGAATTTCGAATCCTCGGTCCTGGTGACCATGCATCTGAAGAACCTGGGCGTTCCTCTGGTGTACTCCAAGGCGCTGAACGAAATGCAGGAATCCGTACTGCGCCGGGTGGGGGCCGATCAGGTCATCAAACCCGAGGAGGATATGGGTGAACGCCTGGCAAGTCATCTGCTGCATGATTCGGTGGTGGATTTCGTCGAGCTGCCCCGGGGATTCAGCCTGCGGCGGATCCGCGTGCCCGAGGACTGGAGCGACCAGAGCCTGGCGGAGCTGAGGCTCCTGGGCAAGTTCAAGCTCAACCTGGTTCAGGTCCGCCGCACCCTGCCGGCCGAGCAGGAGGGCGCCGAACCAACCATTGAAAGAATTCCTCTGCCCGACGGGGAGATGGTGCTGCGGGCGGGCGACGAAATCGACGTCATCGGACCTGATGACGAGTTGAAGAAATATGATTGAACAAATCTCAAAAAAAACTTGAGCTTTACCTAGGTTGGTGCCTACTCTCTCTCGTTGAATGAGTTCGGAAGCGGTCACGGTAGGTTCAGGGGATACGAACTTGCCGGGCTTGGGGTTGTCGGGCTTTAGGAGCCTGTCGCAAATCTAAGGAGTGATCCATGTACAAGAGGGTTGCCAGGAATCTTGCCCTGGTGGGACTGCTGATCGCCGTTTTCGCCATGGCGGGCTGTTCCTGCAAGGAATATGAAGAGCAGATCATGCAGCTGGATGCCCAGATTGCGGAAATGCAGAAGGATCTGTCCGATAAGGACGCCGTCATCACCGAGCGCCAGCAGGTCGCCGAGGATCTGCGGGGGAACCTGAAGGACTGCCAGGCCGAGAACGCGGTCCTCATCGAGCAGTCCGAGGAAGTGGTCATGATCACCGTGCAGGAAGACCTCGGCTTCAACGCCAGCCAGGTCATCGTGCTGGACACCATGGTGCCGGCCCTCGAGGCCATCGCCAGGACCGTTCGCGATCATCCGGATTGGAATGTGTTCGTGGAGGGCTTCACCGACAGCAAGAAGGTGCTCGAGGAATTCCAGGAACAATATCCCTCCAACTGGGAGTTGGGCGCCTTCCGTTCCTGCGCCGTGGTCCGTTACATGACCAACAACCTGGATCTGTCACCCGAACGCTTCGCCGCCGTCAGCTATGGTCCCTTCCAGCCGGTGGCCGACAACGACACGCCGGAGGGCCGGGCCCAGAACCGGCGGGTGAGGTTCACGCTGCACAAGATTGAAAAGTAATCCGGCAGCGGATTTTATATCAGTCTGAAAGACAACCGGCCCCGGATCCAGTGGATGCGGGGCCGGTTCGATTATCCGGGTTGACGACAGCCGGCCGGCAGGATCATCCGGCGAGGTTTTCCAGGGCGGCCAAGGCCACATCGACGTCCGCTGCGGTGTTGAAGGGACCGAAGCTGAACCGGACCGATCCCAGGGGCGCGGTGCCCAGGGCCTCGTGCGCCAGCGGGGCGCACTGCAGGCCCGTGCGTACGGCGATGTTCCAGTCGGTGTCGAGAAACAGGCCGACCTCCTCGGCGGAGCGTCCGGCGACCGTGACCGAAATTACCGGCAGGCGATCGGGACCCAAGGTGGTTGGGTGGGGTTCCCCCCAGCCGTGTATCGTCACCTTGTCCAGGCCCGCGCACCCGGCCAGGAAACGGTCCGCCAGGCGGCGCTCCTGCTCCAGAATGGCCTCGGCGCCCTCGGTTTCGATCCAGTCCATTCCAGCGGCCAGCCCGACGATACCCACAGTGTTGAGGGTGCCCGCTTCCAACCGCCAGGGAAAATCCTCTGGGTGCTCCCGCGGAGCGGATCTGACACCGGTTCCGCCCCAGCGTGTGCTTCGGATGTCGACGCCCGGGCCCACCACCAGGCCTCCGGTGCCGGTGGGCCCCAGCAGAGATTTATGTCCGGTGAAGGCCACCAGGTCCGCCTGCAATGCCGACATGTCGACCGGGATCAAGCCCGCGGTCTGGGCGGCGTCCAGCAGGTACAGGACACCCCGGGCCCGGCACAGGGCGCCCACCTCCGCGGCGGGCTGAACGGCGCCGCATACGTTGCTGGCATGGGTCATGATCACGAGCCGCGTGGCGGGGCCGATAAGGGCCTCGAACGCAGCCGGGTCCACCCGACCGCTGGTGTCGCAGGGAACCAGATCGAAAGTGATGATCCCCGCCTTTTGCAGCATGGTCAGGGGCCTCAAAACGGAGTTGTGCTCCAGGACCGTGGTCAACACGTGATCGCCGGGACGGCAAACGCCCTGGATGGCGAGATTCAACGCATCCGTGGCGTTGGCCGTGAAGATGGCGCGGTCGGGATCCCGGGCGGGGTTGTTGAAGAGCCGGTCAAAACGGTTGCGGACCTGATCCACCAGGCGACCAACCTCCAGGGAAAGATCGAATCCCGCGCGGCCGGGGTTCACGGCACGGTTGGACAGGAAACCCGCCATCGCTTCAATTACGGGGGCGGGTTTGGGAAAACTGGTGGCCGCATTGTCGAAGTAGATCAGGGACGTTGGGGTGGGCATGGCGATGAGCTTTCTGGCTGAAACTGTTGCCGAGGGCGGGGTCCGGCCTTGCCAGGACCCCTGACAGGGGGATACTATGTCCATCGTTCCCGATTGACCAGTCCATACCGGGAGGTTGTCATGAGTACAGGTCTGTTGACCGGGCGCCGGTGCTTGTTCTTGGTTCTCGTCCTTGCCTTGGGGGTTGCGGCGCCGGCCGTCCTTACCGGCTGTGGCGGAGGAGATCAGGAGGAATCCGCCGCGCGGCAGAAACCGGCGGCGATGGTCCCCGGCGCGGCGTTCGATACGGCGGCGGTGGATACCGGTGTCATCTCCGACATGGAAAGCGCCTACGAGGCGGGAACTTTACCGGACGCCGATGGTGTCAGGGAGGATCCGGCCGCCGACGAACAGACCGCCCCGGACGCGGTCGCGGAAATCAAGACGATTCCGGCCGAAACCGAGACTCGATCGGCGACCTCCGGAACCGTCTCCGGCACCCGGCCGTCCACGTCCGTTTCTTCCGGAGACGGCACCTACAGTCTTCAGCTGGGTTCGTTCACCAACCTGGCCAACGCCAACAAGCAGGCGGACCGTATCAGCACCCTGGGTTACACGCCGGTGATCGAGGAATCCGATCTCGGGGGTCAGATCTATCACCGGGTCATGTTACGGGGCGTCGGCGACATGGCGGAGGCTTCCCGGCTGGGAGAATACATTCATTCCGAACTTGGCATCGCCTATCTGGTCCGGCGCGGGAATTGACATCCCGCCCGGAAACCTGGAGGAAAAATGCGTCCTGAGAAAATCAACTTCCGTTCCATCCGTCGCGGCGGCCTGAATCGTTCTCTCGTTCTGGTTCTGTTCGTCCTGACGACCGTCCTGCTCGCCGCCGCCGCCGCCGCCCAGACCGACGAACCCCTGTTCGCCCGTCTGGAGACGGGGGCGGGCAACATCCTGCTGGTTTTCTATCCCGAAATGGCGCCCCATCACGTGGACAATTTCGTTCATCTGTCCCGCACCGGTTTCTATGACGGTACCAAGTTCCACCGGATCGTGCCCGGATTCGTCATCCAGGGCGGCGATCCCAACAGCAAGGATGCCGATCCCCGCAATGACGGCCTGGGCAACCCGACCATGACCGATGTGCTGACCGCCGAGGAGTTGGAGCTGGTCCGGCAGGTCAACGATCTGCTTGAGAAGAAGGGTTACGCGGGGCTGGACGGTCCCGCCAATCTCAAGGCCGAGTTCTCCCAGACCGCCAAGCATGGCCGCGGCACCCTGAGCATGGCGCGCGGCCCGGACGTGGATTCGGCCGGCAGCCAGTTCTTCATCTGCGTGGCGCCGACCGCCCAGCTCGACGGCAAGTACACCATCTTCGGCCAGGCCGTCACGGGCATGGATGTCGCGGACATCATCGTGAGCGCCGAAAAGAACCCCGCCGCCGGCCGTGACGCCCCCCGCAACCCGGTCGCGATCGACAAGGTGACCATCATCGAGGGTGTGGCGGGTTTGACGGACGCCGAGAAGACCGCTTGGGACGAGATGCCCGCGGATCTGAAATCAGGCAAGTAGCAGCCGGACAGTAGAAGCGTGACCAGCAGACCAAAGCCCACCGGACCCGCCGCGCCGGGTTTCATCACCCTCAAGGGAGTGCGGGTCCACAATCTCAAGAACATCAGCCTGCGTCTGCCCCGGCGCAGGCTGGTCGTCGTCACCGGGCCCAGCGGTTCCGGCAAATCCTCCTTGGCCTTCGACACGTTGTACGCCGAAGGGCAACGCCGGTACATCGAAAGCCTGTCCAGCTACGCCCATCAGTTTCTCGACCAGTTGCCCAAGCCCGACGTGGACCGGATCGAGGGCCTGTCCCCGGCTCTGGCCATCGACCAGAAAGGCTTGGGTCGCAGCCCCCGTTCGACCGTGGGCACCGTCACGGAAATCTACAATTTCCTGCGCTTGCTGTTCGCCCGGTGCGGAACGGTGCATTGCCCCGACTGCGGGGTGCCGGCCTCCGGGCGGCCACTGTCCGACATCGGTGACGAGATCGCCGCCCTGCCCGAGAAGACCCGGTTCTATCTGCTGGCCCCGGTGGTGCGCGGCCGCAAGGGGGAGCACAAGAAGCTGCTGGAAGATCTTCGGCGGCAGGGTTACGTCCGGGTGCTCGTGGACGGCGAGATTCGGGAACTCGACGACGAGATCGATCTGGTCCGGGGCAAGAGGCACGATATCGCGGTGGTTGTGGACGGGATGGTCAGCCGGCCCGATATCCGCGACCGCCTGAAGGCGGGCCTGGACCGCGCGGCCGAACTGGGTAACGGTTCGGTCATCGTCTGGAGCCGGGGCCGGGAGCACTGGTACAGCCGCCAATCCTCCTGTCCGGATTGCGGCCGGGGATTCCCCGAGCCCGAACCCCGTCAATTCTCGTTCAATTCCCCGGCCGGGTCCTGTCCCGGCTGCAACGGTCTGGGCACCCTGCGGACCATCTTTCCCGAGGCGCTGGTTCCCGATCCGGAACTGAGCATCGCCCAGGGCGCCATCGAGTTCCTCAAGGGCAAGGAGACCAGTTGGCTCTACATCCAGGTCGAGGCAATGGCCGGGGCCATGAATTTCTCCCTGGATGTTCCCTTCGCGGACCTGGAGCAGCGGGTGAAGGATGTCCTCTTGCAGGGCTTGACCCCGGAGATCGAAAAAGAGTTGCGCCATCATCCGCACTACAACGCTTTTCTGCGTGACTGGGAAGGTCTGGTGCCGGAACTCGTGCGGCGTCACCGCGAGACGAAGTCGGAGAAGATCCGCACGTCGCTGGAACGAATGATGGTAGAGCAGGATTGCTCGGAATGCGGAGGACACCGGCTGTGCGCCGAAGCCCTCAACGTGAAGATCGGCGGCCTCCACATCGGGGAGGTGACCGCCCTCACTCTGGAGGAATTCGCCGACTGGGTGGCCGGCGTTTCGTTCACCGGGGAGCGCGAGAAGATCGTCGCCGGTCCCATCCTCGACCAGATCCGGCACCGCCTGCGGTTCCTGCTTCAAGTGGGCGTCAGTTACCTGTCCCTGGCCAGGGGTACATCCACCTTGTCCGGCGGGGAAGGCCAGCGGGTGAGGCTGGCCACCCAGGTGGGGTCCCAGTTGACCGGGGTCTTGTACATCCTGGACGAACCGAGCGTCGGGTTGCACCACCGGGACATCGGGCAGCTCATCGCCACGCTCAAGGCCCTGCGCGACCGCGGGAATTCGGTTGTCGTGGTCGAACACGATCGCGACATCATGCTGGCCGCGGATCACATCATCGATCTGGGGCCCGGCGCCGGTGAGCACGGCGGCGAGGTCGTGGCCCAGGGCACGGTGGCCGAGGTGGCCGGGCGGATCGGGACCCCGACCGGAGACTACCTGGCCGGCCGGGTGGGACGGGACGGCCCGGCTCCCCTGACCGGAGGCGGCGGGGACGGGCAGATCCTGTCGATCCGCGGAATGTCCGGCCGCAACCTCAAGGACGTGGACCTGGACATACCCTTGGGCAGGATGTCGGTGGTCACCGGGGTCTCGGGGTCGGGCAAGAGTACGGCCG
>CBDURF010000064.1:0-17161 GCA_965369705.1 uncultured bacterium | reverse complement strand
TGGTGCAACTGGGCCAGACCGAAGCGTTCGGGGTTGTGGATGACCATGGCGGTGGCGTTGGGAACGTCCACTCCCACCTCCACCACCGTCGTGGCCACCAGAACCTGGGTGTCTCCGTCGGAGAAGGCCGCCATGACCGCGTCCTTCTCTTTCCCTTTCATCCGTCCGTGCAGCAGGGCTACTTCATGATCGACAAATACCTTCCGGCGCAGCCGATCGAATTCCACGGTGGCGGCCTTCAGATCCTGGCCCTCGGTTTCCTCGATCACCGGGTAGATGACGAAAACCTGCCGCCCGGCCGCCAACTCCCGACGGCAGGCATCCCAGACGGCATCCTCCTCTTTTTCGCGGACGATGCTGGTGGTGATCGGCTGCCTCCCGGCCGGCAGTTCGTCCATGATGGACAGATCGAGATCCCCGTACAGGGTGAGGGAAAGACTCCGCGGAATCGGGGTGGCGCTCATGACCAGCACGTGGACCGGTTCACCCGCCTCCGTCGCGGCGCCGGGCCGTCCTCGCTGGCGGACCCCGAACCGGTGCTGCTCATCCACCACCGCCAGAGCCAGGCGGGGAATTCTGACGTCCTGTTGGATCACGGCGTGGGTCCCCACCAAAAGATCGATCTCCCCGGCGGCCACACCGGCCAGGATGCTCCGCCGGTCCGCGGCGCTGGTCGAACCTGTCAGCGTTTCCACGCCGATGCCCAGAGGCTCGCAAAGCCGGGACAGGGTCTGACCGTGCTGGCGGGCCAGTACCTCGGTGGGTGCCATGATCAACGCCTGGTGTCCCTGCTCGATGACGAACAGGGCCGCGATGAGAGCCACCAGGGTCTTGCCCGAACCCACGTCTCCCTGCAGCAGGCGATGCATCGCCCGCCCGGAACGCATGTCGGCCAGGATCTCCTTCAACACCCCGCGCTGGGCGCCGGTCAACCGGAACGGCAGCTCCTCGACGAGGCGGGTGGTCAGGTCACCCGGTTTGTTCAGCCGCACCCCCTCCATCCCCCGACGCGATTCCCGGCGCAGCGCCATCAGGATCTGGATGGTGAACAGTTCCTCGAAGACCAACCTGTCGCGGGCTGCGACCAGGCCCGGCTCACCGGGAGGAAAGTGAATGTCCTCGAGGGCCCGGCGACGGTCGGGAAAATCATGGGTGGCGCGCAGATAATCCGGCAGGGAATCGACGTGGAGATCCTGCATCCTGGTCAAGGCCTGATGCACGAGGCTGCGCAGCCAGTACTGACCGATGCCCGAGGTCAGGCCGTAGACGGGCACCATCCGGCCGGTATGCAGACCCGTGCCGGTTTCGTGGTCCCGGGCGCCGGTTTCAAACACCTCGAAATCAGGATGCGCCAGCTGGGGCCGGGTTCCGTGCATCTGGACCACGCCGCTGACCATCATCTTCCGGCCCGATTTGAACTGTTTCAGCAGGTACTTCTGGTTGAACCAGATGCAGAACAGGACTCCGCTGTCGTCGCCGAGGGTCACGGTGAGCAGGCTGCCGCCGCGCCGGGTCCGCCTTTCGCTCGCGGTCAGGATCTCGCCCTGGACCGTCACATCCTGCCCCGGCCGCAGACCCCTGATGGGCACCGCCGAGCTGCGGTCGAAATATCGGCGGGGATAGTGGGACAGCAGATCGCCGACGGTTTCGATCCCCAGGCGGGTCAGCGCTCGCGCCCTGGCAGGACCGACCGACTTGAGGAATTGGACCGGTGTGTTCTGGTTGAATTCCGGTTTCATGGACTCCGCCCGGTTTCCCAAGCACGGTAAAGAAGATAATTCCTTGCTGAGCTGCGGATCAGATGTTAAATTGCCGGGCCTGTGAATTCAACTCCTAGGAGGAATCCCATGAGCAGAAAGTGCTCAATCTGCAACAAAGGGCCCCAGTACGGGAACCGGGTGAGCCACGCTCACAACCTGACCCGTCACCGCTGGCTGCCCAATCTGCAGAAAATCAGGTTCGAGATGGACGGCAAGGTGCGCCGCGGCTACGTGTGCACCCGTTGCATCCGCACGGGCAACGTCAAGAAGGTCGTCTGAGCACCTGTTGACGACGGCCCGCCCGCGGTGATCCCCGGGGATACGGCATCGGGCAAGAACCCATTGGCTAGGGAATCCTCTTGAAGATATGATACAGCCCTCCGGCTTCAACCGGGGGGCTCGTTTCGTTGATGGCCAGCTCCATGATGACCGATTTGATGGGCTCCACCATGTCGGCGGGATTGATCCAGCCGATATCCCCGCCCCTGGCCGCGCCTCCGCCCGAGGAATACCGCACCGCCAGCGTGGTAAAGGCGGTTCCGGCGGCCAGTTCCACGGTGACGATCTCCAGGATCTCCTGGTTGCCCAGGATCATGTGCAACAGATGGACCTTCCCTTCGCTGATCGCCTCCAGGGAGACGTCCCGCTGGAGGCGGATCCTCTCTTCCCACGCCATCAGCTCCGCGGTGTTGACCTCATCGATCTCGTTCAGGCCGATCACCATCTCCAGGGCCTCGTCCCACCGGCCCATCTCCTCCAGGATCTGGGCCTTCACCACCCGGGCGGTCAGCATGCCGGGATTCAATTCGATGGCACGAGTGATTTCCACCAGGGCTTCCTCGGACCGACCGAGCTTGTCCAGGTGGACTCCGTAATTGAAGTGCCCCACCGGATCATCGGGGACCATGGCCAGGAACTCACGGAAATGGACGTCGGCCTTCTCGACCATACCGGACACCTCCAGCACATTGGCCAGGTTGAAGCGGTAACGGGGGCGATCAGGTGCCTGCTCGACGGCCAGACGCAGATAGACAAGGGCGGAATCGAACTCCTCGACCGCGAAGAAAGCCTCGCCCAACCCGCCGTAGGACACGGGCCCCGGCTCCAGAGCCACCCCGCGGCGGCAGAATTCCACGGCCTTCCTCTTGTCGCCCGCGAGAATGCTCAATTCGGACGCGGTTATGAAATCATCCAGGTTGGGGTCCTCCTGGGCCATCGCCTGTTCCAGATGATCCAGGGACTTCCTCCACAAACCCTTGTCGGCGGCGATGTCCGCCATCAGCCGGTTCACCCAGGGATCATTCACACCTTGCCGCTGCAGTTGGCTGAGAAGCTGGTAGGCTTCGGCAGGTTCACCTTCCGCCAGGGCCATGCGGGCCAGACCCTCGAGAATACCCTTGTGATACACTGAAAGCTTGAGGCCCCGCTCCCATTGGTCCTTGGCCTCGGGGATCCGTTCGCTGCCCAACAGGGCCCGGCCGTACCAGTAGCGGGCCTCGGAATCGTCCGGAGCGATCTCCACGGCCTTGCGGCCATAATCCGTTCCCTCGCTGAACCTTTCCTCCCTGACGGCCATCACCACCAGCGGCAGCAGAATCTCAGCGCTCTCGTTGCCCTGGTCCAGGCAGGCGCGCAGGGCTGTGCGGGCTTCGGCGAACCTGCCGGCCCGGAAGAGATCGGGGCCGGTTTGGCAGGGATCGTTCTCGGCCTGGGCCCGGACGTTTCCAGCCGTCAGGGCGACCGCGGCCAGGACGGAGATGACCGCGGCCAGGAACAGACCCGACCATCCATACACCCTCCGCGATTGGATCGCTGAATTGAAGCCGGAAGTTGAATTCATGAATGCCGGACCTCTGAATGAGTTCAAGTTGCCGTCCAATCGGCCGAAAATTCCAGTATGATTTGCCGCACGCGCAGTTGCCCGAGACGACCCCGCCTCGCGGCAGGAGGGATGCGCACGGCGGCCACCCATTTCCGGGAAAGGTAATGATACTGCCATGGCTGAAGTCGCGAAACCCCGAATCCTGGTCGTCGAGGACGACCCCGATCTGCGTCGTATCCTCAAGCTCCAGTTGGAAAGCCGGGGCTATGAGATCATCGAGGCCGAGAACGGCGCCGAGGGGTTCCGGTCCATCCAGGCCCAGATCCCGGAGTGCGTCATCCTGGATTTGATGATGCCCGTCATGGACGGGTTCGGGTTCCTGAAGCGGGTACGCAGCCTCATGTACACCATGGATGTGCCCATCCTCATTCTCACCGCCAGCGAGGATGAACGGAACCGCGTGCGTGGTTTCCAGTACCAGGCCGACGCGTACATGAGCAAGCCCTATGACCTGGAAAAACTATCGGCGGAAGTCGACAAGCTCCTGGCCGCGGCGGCCGCCAAGCAACCTGCCTGAGAAATTCAAAACCGGTCAGGCGATCCAGTTCCGCACCGGGTCCAACCAGAAGGCCGGGCTCAACCAAAAGTTCCTGATCTGCTCGGGATGAACCGTACTGTGTTTTTCAAGCAGGGCTGCCGGCCCGTCGCCATCGTCCCGGTGGACCCCCAAGTGCACGATCCCCGGCAGACACGAATCGGGCAGGATCGCGGGGACCTTCCAGCCATCCGGAACGGCATCATGCGCCAGGAAGGCCGCCTCCACCTGCAGCCTGACGACCTTTTCGGTGACGAAACCGGCGGTGATCAGATCCTCGCAGATGCGCCAGGCGCGATCGCCGTTTCCCTGCAGGAATTCCGCCCTGGCCGTCAGGAAGATCCAGGCTCGCGGCCCGAGGAGCGGGACGACCCCGCGATCCGTGGCGGCGTCATTATCCTTGCCGGGCTCCGGCAGGTCGGGGATCCGGCCCTGATCAAGAGCGAGATTCGCCTCCAGGTACAGAGGCCGCCGATCCGGGTCCGACCCACCCGCGGGCCAGCGGCCGAGAACATCGGCAACCTCGTCGAAGCGCCGGGATTCCAAATGATGGCTGGCAAGCAGGAAAAAATAGACGGGCTCCGCGGTCCATTCTTCGGCCAGCAGGGACAAGCGTCGGCCGCAACCGGCGCTCCTGCCCAGAAGATCCTCCGCGGCGGCGAGCAGCAATTCCGCCCGCGCGAAGTTCTTGGCCAGATCGTCCCATTCCTCCAGAAGATCGAAGACCTGCCGGGGTTCGCCCCCCAGTAGCGCCAGCACGCCGCGGAGGTAGGCGCCGAAGAGCTCTTCGTGGGCGCCGGCCGACTTGCCATCGGCCACGACCCGGTCGGTGGCCGCCAGGAATTCCCGGGCCTCGTGCAGGCGCCCCTCATCGGCCAGGATCAGCCCCTTCAGATTGATCGCCGTCCGGTAGGTTTCGTTCAGGGCCAGAGCCGCATCGGCCTCCGCCAGGGCCTCTTCGTTGCGGCCGAGATGGAACAGAACCGCAGCATGACGGGTGCGGTAATCAGGGTATCGGGGCCGCTTCTTGACCAGATCGGCAAACCGATCCAGACCCTCCTGCCAGTGCCCGGCCCGGCACTGGGCCACGGCCGCGGCGACTTCTTCCTTTTCGGATTGACCGCTCAGGGAACTGACCAATAGGGCCTCCAGGTCGGGCGGCAGATCAGTCGCCCCGAACTGGGTCTTCCCCTCAAGGCCGTTGATCAGCCAGTGTTCCACCCGCCGGCCGGATTCGACCAGGGCGTTGAGGCTGTCGGCCGCCTCAAGCAGCCGTTCCTGTTTCTGGAGAGCAACTGTTTCCAGGAGTCGAGCTTCCGCATAGTCGGGATTGCGCCGCAGAGCTACCCTGGCTTCCATCAGGGCCGCATCCCAATCGCCGCTCAAACCCAGGGCGGCGCCATGGAGACAGTGTAGATCGGGGTACGGATCCCAGAGCTTCACTGCTTCGGCGAAGCAGACAATGGCGTCGGCCTGCCGGTCCGCACGCAGATGACGGCGGCCCTGGGCTACCAGAGCCTGGCGGAAGTGGAAGGAAGCCAGGGATCCGGAAGGATGGTCGGAAGATCCCAGGGACGCTTCGCGCAGCAGATCGATGGCCTCGGAGTACTGCCCGTTTTCCAGGAGGGCGACACCTTCGGCGCACGCCCGGTTGCGCCTGTGGCCGAGGAATCTCCCCCACAGAGACATATCAGTCCATATACTTCCTGGTGTAAGCCGGAGCCATGAGGTCATCCTTGGGATTGTCGGGACCGATGCCGGCCGCGACCGAACGATTCACGGGTGCGGGTCTGGCCGGCCAATCGGGCGCTTCCACCTCGCCGATGTTCCGGGTCCCTACCGGACGCAGGAAGGGCTGAGCGTTTTCCTCCGTGACGGCAGCCGCGGAATGGTCGGATTCCGTCGCCGCAACGGGGTCGGCGGCCAGGATCACGTCGGATCCGCCGCCGGCAGCCGCACGGGACAGAAACCCCTCGGATGACTCGGCCACCTGCCCGGCGTCCTGCGCCTGCGGATCGATCTGGGTTTCGGTCCACTCCGGATCGGGACCGACCGGGGATTCATCCATGACTCCGGTGAGATCATCCATCAGGGCCGAGATCCGGTCGGCGGATTCCACGGTCTGTTGCCCGGTGGCTGCGATCGTCGCGGCCTCTTCACTGAATTCGCCGGGCAGATCCGCGGGTTCGGTCACCACGACAGTCGCCGCGGGACGCCGCTTGATCGATTCGGGATTGAAACCCGTGGCGATGACCGTCACCTGCAGCGTGTCGCCCATGGATTCGTCGTTCCCATAGCCGAAGATGACGTGAGCGTCGGGTCCGGCCGCATCCTGGATATACTGCATGGCCGAGGCCGTGTCCTCGAGCCCGACCTCCCGGCCCAGGACGTTGACCAGGACGGCCTTGCTGCCGTTGATATCGATATTTTCCAGCAGAGGTGAACTGATGGCCGCCTTGGCGGCCTCGATCGCGCGGTTTTCTCCCTCGGCCCGGCCGGTGCCCATCATCGCCTCGCCCATGCCCTTCATCACCGCGCGCACATCGGCGAAATCGAGATTCACGTGGTCGTGACGGGCGATGATCTCGTAGATGCCGCGGGTCGCCTCGTAGAGGACGTTGTCCGCGATGCGGAAGGCTTCCTGCATCGACGTGTTGGGAGGAACAATCTCCAGCAACCGCTGGTTGGGAATCAGGATCAGGGTGTCGACGGCTTCCTTGAGCTTCTCGATGCCCTCCAGGGCCTGGTTCATGCGGACCATGCCTTCGAAGGCGAACGGCTTGGTGACGATGCCGACGGTCAGGGCGCCCTGGTTGCGGGCGATGTCCGCGATGATCGGGGCCGCCCCCGTACCGGTGCCCCCGCCCATACCCGCGGTCACAAAAACCATATCGGCCCCGTTAAGGGCCGATGTGATCTGGTCACAGTCTTCTTCAGCGGCGCCTTTGCCCAGGGCGGGATCACCACCCGAGCCGAGCCCTCTGGTGAGTTGGGCTCCGATCTGCATGGACTGGTGCGCTCGGGAATCCTTGAGAGCTTGCAGGTCGGTGTTGATGGCGAGGAATTCGACCCCGGTCAGGCCGGCTTCGATCATGCGTCCGACGGCGTTTCCTCCGGCTCCTCCGACTCCCGCCACCTTGATATCTGCCAAACGTTCGATTTCTTCAGCGTACTCAAACATCATGATACCCGCCTCCTCCTTGAGTTGGGCAAATGACCCTGCAAAATATGTGTCTTGTTCTTAACTAGCACACGAATCGCGGGCAGCCAAGCACTATTTTGCCTGATTTTTACATTTATCCCGTATTTCCGAGCCACTCGGGTCAATCCCGGAAGCGTCAGGCGCCCGCGGCCATGGCGTCATCATCGCCGGGTCTGCGGAAAATGCCCCACAACCGGCTGATCAAGCCACCGTTCCGGCTTCCATCCTCGCTCTCGGTGAAACCTTCGGCGTCCCGAGCGGCCCACATGCTCAGACCCAGGACCGACGCCCACTGGCCGTCGGGCAGCTTTTCGGCGCCGATCAGTCGGTCGGGCAGGTGGCGCCGATTCACGGGCAGGTCGAACACTTCCTCGCAGAGTTGACGGGTGCCCTGGCAACGGCTGCCGCCGCCGGTCAAAACGACGCCCGCCCCCAGACCCGCCAGTTCGCGCAGATCGCCGAAATCATTCTTCACGTAGGTGAAGATCTCCTCCACGCGCGGTTCTAGGATGGCCGCGATCAGCCCCGGGGATTCCTCGGGATGCTCCTCCTCGAACAGCACCTGGATGGAGACCTCCTCCACCAGGCTGCGCAGCACGACGCCGCGCGTGACCTTGACCCGTTCGGCCTCCTCGCTGGAAACCCGCAGGCCGTGGGCCAGATCGGCCGTCAGATGATCACCGCCCAGGGGCACTATCCCGTTGGCGACGATCACGCCCTTGCGGTAGACCGCCCAGTTGGTGGCCAGCCCCCCGACGTCCACCAGGACGACGCCCTGCTCCAGATCCGCCGGCCGCAGCAGGGCGGTGCCCGCGGCCAGGATGTCCACTTCCTCGCCTAAGGGTTTGTATTTGGCCGTTTCAATGGCGTTTTCCAGGTTGTGCAGGACGCTGCGCGAACCGGTGATCAGGTGGGCTTGCATCTCCAACTGACTGCCCATCCGGCCGAGGGGGTCGACGATGCCACGCACACGATCCACCGCGTATTCCACGGGGGTGACGGTGAGGATTTTTTGATCGAAGGGGATGGACATCGAGCGGGCCCGGTTACGCGCTTCCTCGAGATCGGATTCGCGGATGGGCCGTGGAGCGGGTCCGATGGAAACCTGGGCGGTCGCCCTGACGCTGTGCAGATGGGAGCCGGATATGTTGTAGGTGAATCCCGTGACGTAGCTGTCGGAATCGGCCTCCAACTTACGCATGGTCCGGGCAATGCAGCGGCTGCCCTTACCCAGGTCGACGAAGTCCCCGTCCTGGAAGCCCTCCGCCTTTTCCTGGGAGAATCCGACGACCTCCAGATCTCCATTCTCGGTGGTCTCGGTGACGAGGGCGCGAAAGGTGGTCGTACCCAAATCACAAGCGACAATCAGTCTTCCCTGACTCATGCCGGCTCCTTCTTGTCTCGTCGCGGGCCAGCCCGTCTTTCCTCGACCCGGTCGTCAACGGCCGGTCAGGGCCGTGGATTTCTTGACCGTCAACCTGTCCTTGAAACGAAGGTCGATTTCCAGTCCAGGATCGAGGTGGTCGCGGGCGGTCATGTAGCGGTTCAGACGGTCGGAAAATTCCTCCCTGCCGACCATCAGGATGCCCCGCTTGTCCTGCAGGACGATAGCGTATCCTTCGTCGCGGGCAACGATAAAATCTACCGGACTGACCGATTCGAGGCCCGCATCCTCCATGGCGGAAATCAGTTCCATGATTTGGTTCATGTGATTGCTGTCCACCCGCAGAACGCCTCCCTCACCCTCGCGGACGGCAGGCACTCCGATGAGCACGGGCAAACCGGCCATCACGACCTTGGCGGGAAACTCCAGGATCCGACCATCCTCGATCAGGACCAGGGGCCGCAGGCTCCTGGTTCCGGCGCCCCGAATTTCAGACATCTGCCAGAGAGGACGCCACTCACGAAAATCAACCTCGATGGTGTTGGGCAGCGACCGGCGAACGCGCAGATCCCGCACCCAGGGCAGATCCGCCAACCGGTCGGCGATCTCGTCGGTGGACAGGGTCCAGATGTTCCGGCCCAGGAATTCCGCGAGGGCGGTCTCCAGTTCCATCTGAGAAGTGAAACGGTAGGCGCCCGACTCCACCCGGGCCACCGCGAAGGTGGGCGAGGTCAACAACCACCAGACACCCAACCCGGCCGCGGCGAGCACCCCAATCCCGGCGCCGACCTTCAACACCAGCCTGGTGCGCGAACGCCGCGAGGTGCGCCGCACGGCGTAGCGTTTCACGGCGCCGGTCTTCCGTCGAGGTGGGCGCAGATGTCCGGAACCCGGCGGCCGATGTCTCCCGCCCCGAGGATCAGGACCAGGCTGCCGGGAGCCACCTGGTCGTCGAGCCAGGAAGGTATCACTTCGGACCCGGGCAACAGGCTCACCCGGCGCAGTCCCTTGTTCGCCAGATGGCTGGCGATGAGACCGCTGTCCACGTCGGGCAACGGGTCCTCGCTCGCCGCATACACGGGCAGCAGACCGACGGTATGGGCCGAGGCCAGGGCGTCGGCGAATTCGCGGGCGAACATCTCCGTACGGGAATACCGGTGCGGCTGGAATAGCACCGCCACCGGACGGCCGAAATCGAGGGCCACCTCCATGATGGCAAGCACCTCGGTGGGATGGTGGCCGTAGTCGTCCAGGACCAGCACACCGCCGTGCTCCCCGTGTTCCTCGCAGCGCCGCCTCACCCCGAGACTGGCCGCCAGTCCGGCCGCGATCCTGTCGAACGGCACCCCCAACTCCAGACCGACCGCCACCGCGGCCAGGGCGTTCTGGAGGTTGTGCCGACCGCGAAGGTTCAAGCGTATGGGACCCAATTCCTGGCCGAAAGCCCAGACAACGGCCTCCTGCCCGAAATTGCCGGTGACGATCGTGCCGGGGTCGGACCGGACTTCCGCCTCTGCGCTCAGACCGTAGGTGATGATCTTGCGGTCCAGGTGGGGCAACAGGGCCCGGACTTCCGGATCGTCGCTGCAAAGCACGCAGGCGCCGTAGAACGGAACCCTCAGCAGGAATTCGTCGAAGGCCGCGCGCAGGGAAGCCATGTCAGGATAGAAATCCACGTGTTCGTGGTCGATGTTCGTCACCACCGCAATGGTGGGCGTCAGGTGCAGGAAGGTCCCGTCGCTTTCATCGGCCTCGGCCACCAGGTGCTCCCCCGCCCCGAGGACCGCGTTGGTGCCCATGGCCTTGACCTGGCCGCCGACGATGACGGTGGGATCCAGGTCGCCCGCCGCCAGGACGGCTGCCACCAGGCTGGTGGTGGTCGTCTTGCCGTGTGAGCCGGCCACGATGATCCCATACTTGAGCCGAATGAGCTCGGCAAGCATTTCCGCCCTGCGGATGACCGGGATCCTGTGGTAACGCGCCGCGGTGACCTCGCTGTTCGCCTCGGTGACCGCGGAGGAACGGACCACCACGTCCGCCCCCTTGATGTTGTCCGGATCATGCCCGATGGATATCCTTGCCCCCAGCCCGGCGAGCCGCTCAGTCACGGGTGTTTCGTGCAGGTCGCTGCCGCTGACCGTGAAACCCAGATTGATCAGGACCTCGGCGATACCGCTCATGCCGACGCCGCCGATGGCCACCAGATGGATATGCCTGGTATTGCGGAAAATATTGCGGAACACGAATCAGATCCTCTCTACGGCGTTCAGGCGCGGCCGCGGGTGGGCTCGTGCCCGGTCAACTGCAACAGGTCGGCGGCGATGACGGCCGCGGCATCGGGACGGGCCAGAGCCGCCGCTGCGTCCGCCATCCTACGCAGTCGGGCCGGATCGCCCAACAATTCATCCACGAGGTGGACCAGGGCGGCGCCGTTGCACGCGTCGTCATTCAGGACCACGGCCGCTCCGGACCGGGCACAATCCTCGGCGTTGCGAAGCTGATGATCGTCCGTGGCGAACGGAAACGGCACCAGCACGGCCGGGCGTCCCACGCACTGAAGTTCGGCCAGGGTCATGGCGCCCGCTCGCGAAACCACGAGATCGGCCCGCTTCAGGGCCGACGCCATGTCGTCGATATAGGGCACGACCGTAATGCGGTCGGGTGACCCCGCGGCGAACGCCGCCGCCACCGCCGCATGCTCCTTGGGACCTGTCTGGATCAGGACCGACAAGTCCGACCGAGCGCACCAGATTTCCGCGGACTCTCGAACCGCCGCGTTGAGCGTGGCGGCCCCACCGCTGCCGCCGAACACCAAAAGGCGGTTTCCTGTCGCTTCGTCCAGAGGTTCGACCTCGCGCGCGGCCACCAGGAATTCGGAACGCACCGGATTTCCCGTCTCCAGGCAACGGGCGGCCTTGAAATACCGGACCGCCGCTCCGAAGCCCAGATAGATCCGGCGGGCCCAACGGGCCACCAGGCGGTTGGTCGAACCGGGGACGGCATTCTGCTCCTGGAGGGCACAGGGAATGCCCAGCATCCTGGCCGCGAGCATCACCGGGGCGCTGACGTAGCCGCCGGTACCGAGCACGACCCGGGGCCTCCACACGAGAAACATCAGCACGCTGCGAAAAAAGCCCAGAAAAAAATTCATCAGGAACAGGAACCTGGCCCGACCACCCAAGCCCCGGAAACCCGAAGCGGGCAGGGTGGCCAAACGATAGCCGGCCCTGGGCACCAGGACGGATTCGATGCCGCGGGACGTGCCCGCAAACCTCACCTCGGAACCGGGCGCAAGAGCCTCGATGGCCTCGGCCACCGCCAACCCCGGATAGACATGCCCCCCGGTTCCCCCTCCTGTGATCAGGACGCGGACGGGGGGATGAGCCCTTTCCTTCCGATCCGCGGAGGTGGCGCCTTCCGGCGGGGCCTGTGTCATGCGGTTCCACTCCGGTCCCAGCGCCGTTTCCACACCTGATAGGAACGGCTGCCGCGCTCGATATTCAGTAGGATGCCGACCGAGGCCAGGGCCGCGATCATGGCGGTCCCTCCGAAACTGACGAAAGGCAGGGGCACGCCCACCACCGGAAATATACCAGTAACCATGGCGATGTTGGCAACACCGTAAATGGCGATGCCCGTGGTCAGGCCGGCGGCGACCACCCTGCCGAAAGGATCGGCGGCCCGGGCGGCGATGCCGAAACCGCGCCACGCGAAGAGGATCAACATGGCCACCACGAGCAGGGTCCCGAACAGCCCCCACTCCTCCCCCAGCACCGAAAAAGCGAAATCGGTGTGCGATTCCGGCAGAAAAGAGAACTTGTTGTGGCTCTGGCCCACGCCGGCGCCCTTCCAGCCGTGAGCGCCCAGGCCGATCAACGACTGGTTGACCTGGTAGCCGAAGTCTCCCTCCCGGAAACCCGCGATGAGCTTGTCCACCCGCCCGTGGACCTTGGGAATGATGAAGTAGCTGAGCATGCCGGCGAAGGGCAGGGCGACCAGGACCCGCCTCAGCCACCTATCGGACACGTCGGAGACAAAGAACAAAACCAGGGTCACTCCCGCGACCACCATGGCGTTGCCGAAATTGGGCTGAAGGACCAGGAGCACCAGCAGCGGCAGCGGTCCCAGAGCCAGGGCCGCGCCGAGCTGCCGCGGGCTCAGCCGGCGTCCGGGCCTCTGATTGGTCAGACGTTCGGCCAGGAAGAAGATCATCGCCAACTTCGCCATCTCCACCGGCTGGAACGAGAACCCCGCGATTGTCACCCAACGGTTGATGATCTTGTCCCCGTCCGGGTCGAGACGCACGATGAACAGCGTCCAGGTCACCAGGCCGTAACTGACAAGCAGACCGCCCCAGTTGAACCAGTGGTGGCGGAACCAGCGGTAATCGAGATTCATCAGGCCGATCATCAGAACCAAACCGACCCCGATCATGAACAGATGCTTGACGATTATGAAATGTTGACCCAACGGCGAGGTGGTGGCCGCCCGGTTGTAGCTGCCGGCCCCGTAGACCACGAAGATCCCCATGAACAGAAGGACGCCCACCGAAACCAGCAACAAGCGATCTGATCGCTCAAGGCTTCCGGTGAATCCTCTCAGTCTTCTGTTCATTGTCGACCTTCCCTGGTCCGGGTGCTGGCTCTTGTCGTGAAGTGTCGGTCCGGACGGGGCGACCCGTTGACCCGGACTATTCAATCCACCGGGTCGGCTCCCGCCTTGACCGCCGCGGCGAGGAAAGCCTCGCCGCGCTGGCCGTAGTTCGCGAACATGTCGAAACTGGCGCAGGCCGGGCTGAGCAGGACCACCGGATCCGGTTCGGCCAGGTCCGCTGCCAGGTCCGCAGCAAAGGCCACCGCCTCGTCCATGGATCCCGCTACGCTCGTAGGCACCACGCCCGAGAGCACCCGCCCGATGGCGGGTCCCTCCTGACCGATCAGGACCACGTGCCGGACCTGATCCATCACTCCGGCCAGGGGCGTGTAGTCCTCGCCCTTGCCGCTGCCGCCGGCGATGAGGACCACCGGATCCGGAAAACCCGCCAGCCCCGCGCAGACGGCGTGGACATTGGTGGCCTTGGTATCGTTGATGAAGACCACCCGGCCCCGCCTGGCCACCAGCTGATGGCGGTGGGGCAACCCCGGAAAATCCTGCAGCCCCGCGGCCACCGCCTCCAACTCCAGATCCAGGGTCAAACCGATCGCCGCGCCGGCCAGGGCGTTCAGGAGGTTGGGCGGCGACTGGAGGGCCAGCGCCGCGGTCTCCACCAGCGGCTGCGCTTCTTTGCCGAGGGTCGTCCAGAGACGCCCATCCCGGAAGAAGACATCCGCGCCGCCGGCCTCCCGGCCGAACAGGATCCGGCGCGCGTCCGTCGCCCACTCGAGGGCCTCGGGACATTCGGTCCAGGTGACGAAGGCGCCGTCGGCGGCCACGCTGTCCGCCAAGGTCTTCTTGGCTAGGTAGTAGGCGGCCAGGTCCGGGTAACGGTCCAGATGATCGGGAGCCAGGTTAAGCACGGCTCCGACACGGGGCCGGAAATCCCGCACGGAATCCAGTTGGAAGCTGGACACCTCCAGGATCGCCAGGTCGCCGGGTTCCAGTTCCTCGGCCACCTGGCAGAGGGGCCGTCCGACGTTGCCCAGGGCCTCGGCCCGGCGTCCGGCCTTGCGCCCCAGGTGAGCCACCATTTCCGTGGTGGTGGTCTTGCCGTTGGTGCCGGTGATGGCAGCCATCTCCGCCCGGCAGAAACGGGCCCCGAGTTCGAGTTCGCCGATGACCGGAACCGCCGCACCCAGACCGACCAGGCAGGGATGATCCAACGGAACGCCCGGACTGACGACCACCAGGTCGGGCCGCGCGGCGGGATGGCCGCCTCCGGTCACGAGTTCGTCGAAGGCGGGCACGGCCTGGGCCTCGAGATCCTCGTTCCGCCAGCGGAGACGCACGGCGGATTCGTCGGCGTCGTCGATCCCCACGACCCGAGCCCCGTGGCGGTGCAGCAACCCGCCGGCTGCGCAGCCGCTGCGGGCCAGCCCCACGACCCAGCACAGTTTGTCACCGAAGGTCTTCATCGTACGTTCCCTACTGAAGCTTGAGGGACGACATCCCCAGCAGCAGCAACAAGATGCCGATGATCCAGAAGCGGACCACGACCTGGGTCTCGGACCAGCCGGCCAATTCGAAATGGTGATGCAGCGGCGCCATCCGGAACAGCCGTTTGCCTCCAGTGCGTCGGAACCAGGTCACCTGCAACATCACCGAAACGGCCTCGGCCACGAACATTCCCCCGATCACCACGAGCAGGAATTCCTTCTTCACCATGATGGCCACGGTGCCCAAGGCTCCACCGAGAGCCAGGCTGCCCGTGTCGCCCATGAAGATCCGCGCCGGATGCGCGTTGAACCACAGGAAACCGATGCCGGCCCCCACCACCGCCGCGCAATAGACGGTCAGTTCTCCGACCTGGGGCAGGTACAACAGGTTCAGGTATTCGGCGAACACGCTGTGGCCGCTGAGGTAGGC
The DNA here is from genome assembly GCA_965369705.1 of uncultured bacterium. GTDB lineage: Bacteria > Krumholzibacteriota > Krumholzibacteriia > LZORAL124-64-63 > LZORAL124-64-63 > JAGLCY01. The sequence goes on along the minus strand of CBDURF010000064.1, from coordinate 1,876 downwards.
GATCACCGCGAAGCCGGCAAACGCCAGGGCGCTCAGCCCGATGGCCAGGCCGTCCAGCCCGTCGGCCAGATTCACCGCGTTGCTGGCCCCCGTCACCACCAGGATGACCAGCGGAATGTACATCCAGCCCCAGTTGATCAGGGCATCCTTGAAAAATGGAACGCTCGTGCTGGTCACCACCGACCCGCCTTCTCCGCCGTACACCAAGATCGCGCCCAGGATCAATCCGTAGCTGACCTGACCGGCCAGCTTGAAGCGGCCGATCATGCCCTTGGGCCGTTTCTTGACGACCTTCAGATAGTCGTCCACGAATCCGATCGTTCCCATCCACACCGTGCCCATCAGGGCCAGTTGCACGTACCGGTTGGTCAGATCCCCCCACAAGAGGGTCGGGATGACGATGGCCGCCAGCACCAGCACCCCGCCCATGGTGGGGGTGCCGGCTTTCTTCTGGTGGTGTTCGGGCCCGTCGGTGTCGATCGTCTCGCCGATCTGCAGAGCCTCCAGCTTCCCGATGACCCAGTTGCCGAAAATGAAACAGATCAGGAGCGCCGTCACCGTGGCGTAGGATGATCGGAAGGTAATGTACTTGAATACATTGAAGACGGACCAGTATTCGCTCAGGGGATACAGCAGATGATAGAACATGGCCTCCCTGCCTTCAGTTCTTCCGAAACGCCTCGGCGAGCAGCGGGAGAATCTCCTCCATGGCCGCGCTGCGTGATCCCTTGATCAGCAGCCGGTCTCCCGCCCGGGTGTGAAGGGCCGCCAGACGGGCAGCCTCCTCCAAGTCGGTGCAATAATGACTGACTCCCCCGCCGGCGTCAAAGCCTACGCCGAGCGGATGCGCATTTTTCCCGACGGCGATCAAAAGGTCCACCGGCCCGGCCGCCAGTTCCCGTCCGGTCTGGTCATGGATGCTCGCGCTGTCCGGACCCAGTTCAGCCATGGCACCCAGCACGGCCACCGCACGGCCTGCGCCGAGCAGACGTCCCAGGGCCCCGCCCGCCGCCACCATGCTGACGGGATTGGCGTTGTAACAGTCGTCGAGAACAATTCGGCCGCCGATTTCCAGAAGGACTCCGCGGTGGGGAGATCCGGCGAATCCCGCCAACCCCGCCCGGATCACCTCGTCTGTCAGGCCGAAGGAGCGAGCGGCCAGCAGGGCCGCCGCCAGGTTGGCCCCGTTGTGCTCCCCGGGCAGGGACACCGGCCAGGTCTTGCCGTCCAACTCGATCTCCGGCCTGCCGTCGTGGCCCCGCGGTCGCCAGTTCCAGACATGGTCCGCCTCCGTGCGCCCGAAAGAAACGACCTGGCAGGGAGCACGGTCCCGCCAGGCGGCGAATCCAGGACTGTCGGCATTGAGCACGGCCCAACCGGTGGCCGGCAAGGTATCCAGGAGTTCCCCCTTGCCCTGGATGATGTTCTCCAACGAACCGAACTCGGCCAGATGGGCCGGCGCAGCATTGGTGATCACCCCGGTTTGGGGGGCGGCCAAGGGAGCCAACCGGGCGATGTCGCCCACAGCCGAGGCGCCCATCTCGATCACGGCAAACCTGTGCTCGGCGGTCAGACCGAGCAGGGTCACCGGTAGCCCCAGACGGTTGTTGTAGTTGCCCGCCGTGGCCCAAGTCGGTCCGGCGGCGCGAAGCATCGCCGCCAGCAGATCCTTGGTCGTGGTCTTGCCGTTGGTCCCGGTCACACCAGCGACCCGGAGATCGAGGCGGCTCCGCCATGCGGCAGCCAAACAGGCCAGGGCTGCGTTCGGGTCCCGCGTCAGCATGATTCCCGTTCCGGCCGGCATCTTCCCGGCCACGGGCGGATCGCACCCCGGTTCGCGATCGGATTGATCGGCCAGAACCCAGTGTCCGGCCTC
>CBDURF010000063.1:0-17240 GCA_965369705.1 uncultured bacterium | reverse complement strand
ACGGCGCAGCGCGTAATCGTTCGCCGCGGCCACGCCCAGGATGGCGTTGACCCCCGCAGCGGTGTCAAAGCCATCCCCGCCGACGGCCTCCACCGACTTTCCGGTCAGACGGGCAAGATCCAGGGTCACCAGATGCAGTCGCCCGTCGGCGATCACCTCCGCCCCAATTTCCTTCAGGCCGGTCAGGAAGCCCTCTTCATCCCCGAAGCCCTCCACCTCGAACACCTGCCGGGGTTCGCGCGCGCGGGAATCGACCACCTGGCGGGACAGCAGCTCCCCGTTCTTGAGCACGAGGATCTCCCTGCACACCGCCTCGACGTCGGCCAGCAGATGGGTCGACAGGATCACGCCCAGGTTCTTGTTCCAGGCCAGGTCGCGGATCAGTTCGAGGATGGAGACGCGGCCGCGCGGATCGAGCCCGCTGGTGGGTTCGTCGAGGAATAGCCATTCGGGATCGTGGACCAGGCCTTGGGCCAGCTTCAGCCGCTGTTTCATGCCCTGGCTGTAGTCGTCGCATTTGCGGTAGCGTTCGTCTGCCAGGCCCACGAAATGAAGGACTTCGTGTGCCCGTTGCATGGCGTCCCGCGCCGGCATGCCCGACAGCTCGCCCAGGTAGGCCACCAGACCGACGCCGCTCATGCCCGGGATGATGCCGCCCCGCTCGGGCATCCAGCCCAATCCGGCACGCGCCAGGCGGGCCTGGGCAGCCATGTCGAAGCCCAGGACCTTGACCTGGCCCGCTTTGAGGGGAACTTGACCCAGCAGGCAGCGCAGGAGCGTGGTCTTGCCCGATCCGTTGGGACCCAGCAGGCCGATGGCCCCCTTATCCAGGGTGAAATCCACGCCCTTGAGAACGGGCTCCCGCAGATAGGCGAAGGTGAGGTTCGCCACCCTGAGGGAGAAATCCTGGCCGGTTTTGCTACGGTTGACTTTGATGACCGACCCTTCCATTATCAAAATGAGTTCAGGATTCGCCCATAACGATCCTGGACGGAGATTGTTTCAGTTAGCCCAGAAATTGGGAATCGTTTTCTTGTCCGGCTCCATCCCGGACACCGATTCCCCCAGGAGGTCCAGATGTCCCGCAAGATGTCCAGAAATTGGATCCAGACCGCCGAATCGGTCACCGCCGGCCACGCAGACAAGATCTGCGACCTCATCGCCGATGACATCCTCGACGCCATCCTGACCGAAGACCGCTACGCCCGGGTTTCCTGCGAAGTCATGGTCACCACCGGCATGGTCATCGTCACCGGCCAGATCACCACCAAGGCCTATCTGGACATCACCGGCACGGTACGGGAAACCATCCGGACGGTTGGTTACAACGATCCGACCACCGGCTTCGATCACAACAGCTGCGCGGTGCTGGTCATGCTCGAGGAGCAGTCCGGCGACGTGGCCCTCGGCGTCGACCGTAAGGGCGCCGGCGACCAGGGGGTCTGCGTGGGTTACGCCACGGACGAAGGCCGCGGCCTTCCCATCGACACCCACTATATGCCCGTCCCTGCCTATCTCGCCAACCGCCTGATGGAGAAACTCTCCGCGGTGCGCGCCGCCGGCAAGCTGCCCTACCTGTATCCTGACGGAAAGGGACAGGTTTCGGTTCGGTACAAAAACGACAAACCCGTGGGGCTGGACAACGTTGTCCTGTCCGCCCACCACCACGCCGATGCCGACCTCGGTCAGATGCGCAAGGATCTGCGGCGTCTGGTAATCAATCCCGTGCTCAAACCCACCGGCCTGTTGGACAAACAGACCAAGGTGATGATCAACCCCGTGGGCGCCTTCAGTGAGGGCGGCCCGCGCGCCGACGCCGGCCTGACCGGGCGCAAGATCACCGTGGACAGCTACGGCCCGGCCTGCGGGCACGGCGGTAGCGCCTTCAGTGGCAAGGACCCCACAAAACCCGACCGCAGTGGAAGTTACGGTGCCCGCTGGGCCGCCAAGAACGTGGTCGCGGCCGGCTTGGCCAAACGCTGCGCCATCGAGGTGAGTTACGTCATCGGAATGCCCCAGCCCATGTCGATCACGGTCGACACCTTCGGGACCGGCAAGCTGCCCGATCATAAATTGGCCGAAATCATCGCCATCGAATTCGATCTATCCCCCGCGGGCATCATCGAGAGCCTCGACCTGCGGCGGCCCATCTACGCCGACACCGCAGTCTTCGGCCACTTCGGCCGTCCCGACAAGAATTTCTCCTGGGAAGCCCTCGACAAGGTGGCCGACCTCAAGAAGCACCTGCCCCGAGCCGGCAAGGGAGGCAAGTGATGGCTGCCAAGAACAGGGAACCCGGCTTCGCCACGCTTTGCATCCACGGCAAGAAGCACCTGGACAAGCACGAAGGCGAAAGGCCCATCCGTGCGGTGAGCACACCCATCTTCCAGAGCTCGACCTTCGCCTTCGAGAACGCCGAACATGGCGCGGCCGTGTTCAGGGGCGAGGATGCCAGCTACGTCTACACGCGGTTGGGCAACCCGACCCAGGCCGCCCTGGAAACGGAGATGGCCTACCTGGAAAATGGCGAGGCGGCCCTGGCCCTGGCCAGCGGCATGGCCGCCGCCACGACCGCGGTGCTGAACTGCTGCCGGGTCGGCGACCATATCGTGGCCGGTGACACCCTGTACGGCGGCACTCACCAGCTCTTCACCCAGACGCTGCCGCGCCTGGGAATCACCGTCACCGAGGTTCCGGCCGACGACCCGGCCAATTTCGCCCGGGCCATCACCAAGAAGACCCGGCTGATCTATCTCGAAACTCCGGCCAACCCGACCCTGGTGCTGACCGACATCGGCGCCGTGGTGGAGATCGCGCGGGCCAAGGATATTCCCGTGCTGGTGGACAACACCTTCTGCACGCCCTACCTGCAGAATCCCCTGGAACTGGGCGCGGATATCGTCCTGCATTCGGCGACCAAGTACATCGGGGGGCACGGCGACACGGTGGCCGGTGTCCTGGTCGGCAAGGCGGACTGGATCATGCAGGCGCGGATGGAGATCCTGCGGGACGTGGGCGGCTGCATTTCGCCCTTCAACGCCTGGCTGCTGCTGCGCGGCTTGAAGACCCTGCCGGTGCGCATGGACCGACACATGGCCAACGCCATGGAAGTGGCCCAGTTCCTCAGCTACCATCCCAAGGTGGACACGGTCATCTATCCCGGGCTGAAGACCCACCCCCAGCATGACCTGGCCGCGCGCCAGCAGCGCGGATTCGGAGGCATGATCAGCTTCATGGTCAGCGGTGGACATTCCGGACGAGAAACCGGACGAGAAGCCGGCCGCGTGGTCATGGACAACGTAAAACTCTGCACGCTGGCGGTGAGTCTGGGCGATGTGGACACCCTGATCGAACACCCCGCGACCATGACCCACTCCACCTACAACGAGGAAGAACTCCTCAAAGTGGGCATCGATCCCGCCATGGTGCGCATTTCGGTGGGCCTGGAAAACGTCGAGGACATCATTGCCGATCTCCGGCAGGCTTTGGCTCTGATCTGACGGTCAGGGGGGCGACGCCCATCTCGGCCAGCAGGCGGTCGGCGCCCCCTATTTTCCAGGTCACCCACAGCACGTACCGGATATCAACCCCGATGGACCGGCTGTAGCTGTGATCCCAGGCGAAGTCGTTGATGGTGGCCTCCCAGGACCGGTCGAAGTTCAGACCGACGATCTCGCCCGCCGCATTGAATACCGGACTTCCCGAATTGCCCCCCGTGGTATCGGTGCTGTAGAGGATGTTGACCGGCACCCCGCCCAGGTCGCTGCTGGCGAAGGGACCGAAATCCTCCGCCGCCACCAGTTCCTTCATGAGCGCCGGCACCGCGAAAGGAGCGACTCCGGTATCCTTCTCCATGATTCCCCGGACCGTTGTCAAAGGAGTTTTCCACATCGCATCCCGCGGTGAATAACCCTCGATCCGGCCATAGGTGAAACGAAGGGTGCCGTTGGCGTCGGGCACGAAATCGGTGCCCAGGAAGGCCCGGCGCACATCCACCAGGGCAGCCTGCAACTGGTCCAGCTCACCCTTGCGGCGCTTGCCGTCCTCGCGTTGGCTGACCCAGGGATCGTAGAGGGCGGCGGCCAGATCGAGGAAGGGATCCTGGAGTTCCGTCAACTCGGCCGCCGACATCTCCATGGCCTTCAGCAGATACTCCTCTTGCATCAAGTCGGTATCGGCGAACATCCCCGCCAGGAAGTTCCCGGCGGCTTCGACACCCTCCTCACCAGTCAAACCCTCGAGTTCCACCACGGCCACCCCGTGTTCGACACTGCCGACCCTCAACAGCAGTTCGGCCATGACCAGGCGGTCCGCCTCGGCGTCGAAGCTGTCCGCGATGACCTTCAGCTTGTTGATGGTCTGGTCGATGTTCCGGTCCATGTACGCCCATTCCCGCTCCGTCTCGGACTTGCCCTTTTCCTGGGAGTTTTCCCAGACGGTCAGGGCCGCCCTCATGATCTGGGGACTGCGCAGCATGAACCTGAGCCACAGCTCGGCCGGGATGTTCGCGGCCCTATCCCGATAGTAGTCGTCGAGCTTGCCCAGGACGTCGCCGTACCGCTCACCGCGGTCGGGATCCGCTTCGATGAACTCCTGCAGACGGCCTTCCTCCTCCCGCTTCTTGACCAACAGGTCCAGGCGTTCGACCCCCTGCAATTTGCCCCGGTAGTTCTTGAAGGTGTTGTGCAGACTCTTGACCCGGGCGACCAGCGCCAGCTGGCGATCGCGGTCCCCCGGGGCGAGGTTCTCGAGATGGTCGATCTGCCAGCCATACCAGTCCACGATGATCGGCATGTAGGCGCCCGTCAGATACCCGAGGAAAGCCGCTGAACGGTGGCGGTAGGTGGTTCCCGGGTAGCCGAAGATGAAGACAAAATCCCCTTCCTTGACCCCCGCGCCGGATACCTGCAGCACCTGCTTCGGCCGGTAGGGTACGTTGTCGGAGGCATATTCCGCAGGCTCTCCGTCAGGCCCCACATAGGCCCGCATGAAGGAGAAATCCCCGGCATGCCGGGGCCACATCCAGTTATCCTGTTCGCCGCCGAAATTGCCCACCGCCTTGGGTGGCGCGTAGACCAGGCGCACGTCCTTCAGGTAGGTGTAGATGAACTGCACGTAACTCTTGCCGATGAACATCTCGTTCACTTCAGCCCGCTTGCCGGGATTCTTCTCTTCCGTGGCCAGGCTGATTTCCTTCATCTTCTTTTCGATGGCCCGGGTCCGTTCCAGGGGCGTCATCTTTTCGGTGACGGCGCCGAGAACTTCGGCCGATACGTCACGATAACTCTCGGTGATGCGCACGGTGTAACCCTCGGCGGGAAATTCGTCCGCGCCGGTCGGGGCTGAAAATCCCTCCGCCAGATAATCGTGTCCGGCCGTACTGGCGTCCCTGATGGCCCGAAAGGCGCAATGGTGGTTGGTCAGGATCAGACCCTGGTCGGAAACGAAGGATCCCGTGCAGCCTCCCAACTTGCAGATCCCGTCCACCAACCCCAGGCCGTCGGGATTGTAGATGGCCACCGGCTCGATGGCCAAACCGGCGGCCTCGAGATCCAGGGTCCCCAGTTCGTTCATGGGGTACATGCCTTCTTCGGCTCTTGCGCCGGCTCCGATGATCAGGACCAGGGCCACGGCAGCGAGTACGGGGTTCAACCACTTGTGCAACGTCATTCATTTCTCCCGAGATCCGATTTGAGGGTGCGAAAGAAGTCCAGGGCCTGAGGATTGGCCAGGGCATCCAAGTTGTCAACCGGGCGGTCATGAAGGATGTTCCGCACCGCGAGTTCGACGATCTTGCCGCTGATGGTCCGGGGAATGTCCGGCGCCTGCCGGATGAAGGCGGGCACATGCCGGGGCGACTTTTCCTTCCGGATCCGGCGGCGCAGATCGTCTTTCAGTTCCTGGTCGAGTTCCAGCCCCTGGCGCAGCACCACGAACAGAACGATCTGAACATCGGAATCGGTTTCCAGGCCCACCACCAGGCTTTCGACAACCTCGTCGAACTGCTCGACCACCCGGTAGATCTCCGCCGTACCGATCCGCACCCCGCCCGGGTTGAGCACCGTGTCGCTGCGCCCGTGGATGATCATGCCGCCGGAGGGGGTCAGTTCGGCGAAATCGCCGTGGCACCAGATGCCCTCGAAGCGGTCGAAATAGGCGGCGTGGTAACGGCGGCCGGCATCATCGTTCCAGAAGGCCACCGGCATGGAAGGGAAGGGGGACCGGCACACCAATTCACCCTTCTGCCCCTCGACCGCCCGGCCGGTCTCGTCGAACACCGCCACATCCATTCCCAGACCGCGGCACTGAAGCTCCCCGCGCCTGACCGGCAGGACCGGACTGCCGAGGGCGAAACACGAGATGATGTCCGTTCCGCCGGAGATGGAGCTGAGCTGGACGTCCGCCTTCACGTCCCGGTACACGTAGTCGAAGGATTCGGGCGCAAGCGGCGACCCGGTGGACAGGATGACCCGCAGCGCGGACAGGTCATGGCTTCGGGCCGGCTGCAGATGGACCTTTTCACAGCCGGCGATCCAGCGGGCGCTGGTGCCCAGGATGGTGAATCGTTCGTCCCGGGCGTAATCCCACAACACCGTCCTTGGTTCCAGAGGATGACCGTCGTACAACATCACCGTCGCTCCGGACGCCAGGCCGGACACCAGCCAGTTCCACATCATCCAACCGCAGGTCGTGAAGTAGAAGAACCGGTCGCCGGGCTTCACGTCGCAGTGCAGCTGATGTTCCTTCAGATGTTGCAGCAGGGTCCCGCCCACGGAATGGACCATGCACTTGGGCAATCCGGTGGTGCCGGAGGAAAACATGATGAACAGGGGATGATTGAACGGAACACGGTGGAAATTCGGCGCCGGTCCGGCGGCCTGATGGTGATACTCGGCCCAGGACACCATCGTGCCGACAATGGCGGGCGCCTCCTCCCGAAAGGGAACAACCACCACGCGGACGAGCGACGACAATTTGTCCTGTATTTTACCGGCCGTAGCCAGGGAATCGTGGCTCTTGCCGCCGTACGAGTAGCCGTCGGCGGTGAACAACACCTTGGGCTCGATTTGACCGAAACGGTCGAGCACCCCCAGCAGGCCGAAGTCCGGGGAACAGCTGGACCAGACCGCGCCCAGGCTGGTCGTCGCCAGCATGGCGATCACCGCTTCGGGGATATTGGGCAAGAAGCCCGCCACGCGGTCTCCGGGTCCCACCCCGTCGGCAGCCAGGGCGGCCGCGATCCCGGCCACGGCTTTCCTCAGTTCGGCGAAAGTCAGCCGGCGGGTTTCTCCCGTTTCGCCACGAAAGACGATGGCCTCGGCCTCATCGGAACGATCGGGTCCCCGGAGAAGGTTTTCGGCGAAATTGAGCCGGGCCTCGGGGAACCAGCGGGCTCCCGGCATGCGGTCGCCGTCGACCAGGACCGTTTCGCCCGGCCCGTCGCCCACCACACCGGTGAAATCCCACAGGGCGCGCCAGAAGCCGGGCCGGTCGGCCACCGACCAACGGTGAAGATCGCCATAATCATCCAGGCTCAGGCCCAGCAGTTGGTTGACCTCGCCGCGGAACTGCGTGACCCGGGCGGCAGCGACCTGGTCCGGATCAGGCGTCCACAGGACATCGCCCATCCTTGAGCTCATCCGGTTTTCGTTCCGTAGGGATCCCGGGCGGGCAAAACTATGCTGCTGACCTCACCAAAACCCACCCGGTAGCCGTCGCCCTGGCACCAGGCGGTCATGGTCACGGTGTCGCCGTCGGCCAGGAACTTCCTCTGGCCGCCGCCGGGCAGGGTGATCGGCTCGGTCCCGCGCCAGGTGATCTCGAGCATGGACCCGAAACTACCCTTTTTCGGCCCGCTGATCGTTCCGGAAGCCAGCAGATCGCCCGTGTTCATGTTGCAACCGGTGCTCGTGTGATGGGCGAGCTGCTGGGCCATGGTCCAGTATAGATGCTTGAAATTGCTCGCGCATACCCGCAAACCCCCGTCCTGGCCTTCGGCCGTGATCTCAACCTCGAGGTTGATGTCATAGGTGCCCCGCTTCGATTCCTTCAGATAGTCGAGCGGCTCGGGGTCCTGAGCCGGCGCGTCGCAGCGCCAGGGCGCCAGGGCGCCGAGGGTGACCACCCAGGGCGAGATGCTGGTCGCGAAGTTCTTGGCGTTGAACGGCCCGAGTGGCTGGTACTCCCATTTCTGGATGTCCCGCGCCGACCAGTCGTTGACCAGGACCATTCCGAATATGTGATCGTCGGCGTCATTCACCCCTACGGGATGCCCCTGGGCGTTGCCCGCCCCGACGAAAAATCCCATTTCCAGTTCGAAGTCCATCAGGCGGCTGGGGCCGAAAACCGGGGTCTCGCCGTCCGGCGGCATGATTTGGCCGTGCGGCCTGACCACCGGCTGCCCCGAGAGGATGATCGAACTGGCCCGGCCGTGGTATCCCACGGGCAGGTGCAGCCAGTTGGGCATCAGGGCGTTGTCCTTGCCCCGGAACATGACGCCGACATTGGTGGCGTGCTCCCGCGAAGAATAAAAATCGGTATAGTCCGGGATGCCCACGGGGAACTGCAGGGTCACTGAATCGACGGGCAGCAACGCCCGTCCCCGCAGCACCGGGTCGTCCCGCAGTGTCGGTTCATCCTTGCGCAGGAGGCCGTGGATCAGCAGGCGGGTGATCCGGTGCTGGTCCCGGTCCAGTTCCATGAAAGGATTCAGGACGGGATAGCTGAAGACGCCCTCGGGCAGCCCCGCGCTGTCCAGCAGACCGCTGTTCTGAATCACCGCGAGATCGAGCACGTGATCCCCGATGCGCACACCGGCGCGCGGTTCATCCTGCGGGGTCGGCGAAAAAACTCCGTAGGGAAGGTTCTGAATGGGGAAATGAGAATTCGGTGCAACCGGCACGAAGGATTCCGCGGCAGGGTCAACGGTGGGATCCATGTTGGCGTTCCATCCTTTCAAATCATCGTGTAAAAAAGCCCGGAAATCACATGAGACCCAACGCGCGCAGGTCATCGCGGGGTTCGTCGAAAGAGCAGCTGCCGAACCCGCTGAGGAACCCTTCGCGGGCCTGAATCAGGGCCTCGAATGTGACGAGATGATCCCGCCAGGCGAACCGGTCATCGGAAAAGACAAAGGCATCCGGATCGGTTTCGGCCACGCAGGCGGTCAACATCTCACGCCCGGTTCCAAGGGCGTGGGCCAAAATTCCCGCCCCGAATACGTTCAGGAATCCGTGCATCATCACCGGCGGATCGGCGGCCAGGTGCCTGACGGGATGATGAAGTCCCGCGGTGCACTTCAATGGCACACCCAGATCGCGGCAGGTGCTGATGAAACCCGCGATGCGTTCGCAGCTGGGAAAGGCCTCGGGAGTGACCCCGCCGCAACGGAGTTTGGCGCCGATGCGTTTGAAACGCGTCTCTGAGGTGGCCAGATCACGGATCGCCTCCAGGACCCTGCCGTCATCGACGCCCGGCGGGACTTCCAGGTAGAGTTCGCGCCCGCCAAGGCCCACCGCGGCGAAGGAATCCGTCAGGCGACCCAGGAATCCACCCACATCAGGGCCCGACCCGTTCGCCGGAATGGGCGCTTCCAGCACTTCCACCCTGGCGCGCCCCTCGAAACGCTGTTCGAAGGCGACAACGGCCCGGCCCTGTGATTCAGCGGCGGCCAGAGCGTCGGCGGCGCTGTCGCGTCCGCCCACAAGGACGGAAAAAGCCCAGTCCTGCCCTTGGTCGAGATACCGCGCGCAGGTCTCCTCCAATTCGGCCAGCCGGCCGGCCGGAACGATGAACCTTCCGAGCATCCAGGCTTCCTGTTCGGCGCGGTGCCCGGCGTATTGGTCCACGGCCGAGGCCATGCCCAGGGACGCCGGGGGGAACAACCCGGCGTAGTCCACCAGGCCGCCCATGAACGAACGGAAGGCTGAGGAATCGACTTCACTCACCCCTGGTCCCCTTCCAGCCAGGACCGCCCGTAATCCGGGTCGGCCGCAGCCAGGGCCGACTTGGCCAACGTCAGCGGTGCAAAGGTATCGATCATCACGGCCAGTTCGTCCGTCTTGACCGCGCCGATCGATTCTTCTGTCTTGCCTGGTTGGGGCCCATGCGGCAGCCCGTCGGGATGCAGGGTGATCGACCCCTGCTCGATGTCCTTGCGGCTCATGAACTCGTCGTTGCAGTAGTAGAGAACCTCGTCCGTCATCACGTTGGAATGGTTATAGGGCGCGGGGACGGCTTCGGGATGGAAGTCGTACAGGCGCGGCACGAAGGAGCAGATGACGAACCCGTCCCCCTCGAAGGTCTGATGCACCGGCGGCGGCTGGTGAATTCGGCCCACGATGGGCTCGAAGTCATGGATGTTGAAGGCCCAGGGGTAGTAGCAGCCGTCCCAGCCCACGGTGTCGAAAGGATGGTGGTCCATGACCACGCGGTGGCAGGTGTCCTCCACCCGGGTGATCACCTCGAACTCCCCCGTCTCGTCGTGGACCGGCAGTTCTTCCGGCGCCCGGATGTCCCGCTCGCAGAAAGGACTGTGCTCCAACAGCTGTCCGTGCTGATTGCGGTATCGCTTGGGTGTGCGAATGTGACCCCGGCTTTCCATGACGAGATGGATCTGCTGTCCGTCACCGGGAACCAGACGGTGGACGATGCCGCGGGGAATGACCAGGTAATCGCCCTCGCGATAGGTCAGGTCGCCGAGCTGCGATTCCAGCACTCCGGCGCCCCGGGTGATGTAGATCAACTCATCCGCCCGGCCGTTCCGGTAGAAGAAATCGTCGGCCGCCCGGGGCTTGACCAGGGACAGTTTGATGTCCTGGTTGAACAGCAACTGGGCCCGGTCCCGGACCGCGCTGCCGCCACCCGTCTCCAGGCGGTGGGACTTTATGTGATGCATTACCAGCGGGTTGACCGGTCCAGCTTCCCAGGGTGTGGTCCAGGCCACCTCGATCGACTTGACGGTGGTCGGACGCCGCAGGGTGTAAAGCAGCGACTGCAGCCCAGTGAACCCGAGATTGCCTATCAGATGTTCATGGTAGATCGAACCGTCGTCCCTGCGGAAGGCAATGTGCCTCTTGGCCGGAATCCTGCCCAGCTTGTGGTAATAGGGCATCAGAGATTCCCCCGCAGGGCCTGCTCCTGCTCGATCGTCTCGAACAGCGCCTTGAAATTGCCCTTGCCGAAGCTGTCGCTGCCCCGCCGCTGGATGATTTCCATGAACAGGGTGGGCCGGTCCTGCAAGGGCCGGGTGAACAGCTGCAGCAGGTAGCCCTTTTCGTCGTGGTCGACGAGAATGCCCAGCTCCTTGATGCGGTCCTTGTCCTCGGTGACCTCGCCGACCCGGTCCCAGACGGTGTCGTAGTAGCCGTCGGGCACGGCCAGAAACTCCACGCCGTTCTCGCGCAGGGCCTGGATCGTGGCCAGGATGTCGCCGGTGCTCAGGGCCAGGTGTTGCACTCCGGCGGTCAGGTTGGCGTCGATGTATTCCTGGATCTGACTCTTTTTGATACCGTCGGCGGGCTCGTTGATCGGGAACTTGATCACCCGGTCGTCCGAGGCGACCACGGTGCTGCGCAGGGCGGTGAAGTCGGTGCAGATGTCCTTGTCGTCGTAGGAGACGAAGCGGCCGAGACCGAGCGTCTCATTGTACCACTCGACCCATTTATCCATCTGCAGATCCGAAACGTTGCCCACTACGTGGTCGATGCACAGCAGACCCGTGCCCTGGCCCTTGATTTCCCTGATCTCGAAGCCGGGCAGAAAGCCCCGAAAGTCGTCGCGCTGGATGAACGAGTGCAGGACCTCGCCGTAGGTCCTGATGGCCGCTGTCTGCACGGTGCCGAGGTCGTCGCCCCAGGCGTGCGGTTGGCTATGGGCGCCCGCACCCGCTCCGGTGGCCTTGGCGAAAACAGCGGCGACATCGTCCACCTCGAAGGCGATGTCGCGGACCCCGTCGCCGTGCATGGTCAGCCAGGTGTTCAAGGGATCGTCGTGCCGCAGTGGCGTGGTCAGGATCAACCAGATGTCACCCTGCCTGAGGACATAGGAGACGGCATCAGGGGTGCCCGTTTCGGGCCCGCGGTAGGCGACCTGGTCGAAACCGAAGGCCTTGCGGTAGAAAAAGGCGGCCTGCTTGGCGTTGCCGACGACCAGCTCGACGTGGTGTATGCGCTTCAAACCCTGGGACATGCAAATCTCCTTTGGGAAAACGTGGAATCAGGACACGATTTAGCGGGTATGGAGACAATTGTCAAATATTCGCCGGGCGGAAGGGCCCAAACGTGTCCCGGAGGCCTGTATTTCCCCGACACACTAGCAGATTTGTCCGGTTTTGGCACCCGTCAGGACGAAAATCGACAATCTCCGCTGAACAAATACCCGGATGCGGCGTATGATGAGAGCTGATGCTCAGGAAACAACCACCACCCGGATTAACCCGGAATAAATTCTCGTGTGGCCCGTCAAATGACCAGAATTCGCTACTACCTGCAGCGCACCTTCACCCTGCGCGAGAACGAGACCACCCTGGTCCTGCTCTCAGGACTGCTGTTCTACACCCTGATGACCAGCTACAATATCCTCAAACCCATCCGGGACACCATGGGGCTGGCCGGGGGCGTGCGGGACCTGGAGAACCTCTTCCTCTTCACCCTCGGCGTCATGGCCCTGCTGACACCCGTCTTCGGTTACCTGGTGCGGCGTTTCCGGCGAGAAAAGTTCATTCCCCTCGCCTACCGTTTCTTCGCCTTGAATCTGCTGGTGTTCTTCCTGGTCCTGCGCCTGACCGATGACCGGCTGATCATGGTCGGGCGTGTCTTCTTTGTCTGGGTCAGCGTCTTCAACCTGTTCATCCTGTCCCTGTTCTGGGCCTTCATGGCCGACGGCTTCGGTTACAGCCGCAGCCGGCGCGTCTTCGGCATCATCGCCATCGGCGGCACTCTGGGCTCGATGCTCGGCAGCGGAGTCACACGCCTGATGATCGGGTTGCTCGGGGAGGCCAACCTCATCCTGATTTCGATCCTGTTCCTGGAAGGCTCCGTCTGGCTGGTCAAGTATCTGTCGCCCAGGTTCCGCGCCGCGGGATTCCACAATGAGGGAGTCCACGACCGGCCCGTCGCCAAAACCGCAGGAGGCGGATCGCTGGCGGGCGTTTCCCTTCTGTTCAGGTCACCGTTTTTGGGCGCCATCGGCAGCTACGTTTTCCTCTACACCTTTATCGGGACCCTGCTCTACTTCCTGCGCTCCGACGTGGTCGACACCCTCGTTCCCACCCGTGACGCCCGCACGGCCATGTTCGCCGACATCTACTTCTGGACCAATTTCCTGACCCTCTTCGGCCAGTTGTTCGTGACCGGCCGGTTCCTGAAACGGTTCGGCATCGGAGTCGCCCTGATCTTTCTGCCGGTGGCCGTGGCTGTCGGCGCGGCTATCCTGGGCACGGCCCCCACCCTGGGGGTCCTGGTGGTCTTCGAGATAACCCGGCGGGCCGGGAACTACGCCCTGGTCAAGCCGGCCCGCGAGACCCTGTTCACCCTGGTCGACCGCAACGTGCGCTACAAGGCCAAGAACTTCATCGACACCTTCGTCTACCGTGGCGGGGACGCCTTGGGCGCCCTGGGCTTCAAATTGCTGGGAGTCCTTGGGATCGGAATGGTGGGCACCGCCCTGATCACGGTGCCCCTGTCTCTGATCTGGGGCGGGGTCGGATTTTTCCTGGGCCGACGCCAGAAACGCTTGGCGGAGGAAAACCACGACTGATCAGTCGGCGATCGGCTCCCGGCCGATGGGCATGGTCATGCAGCGGCAACCCCCGCCGCCGCGGGCCAGTTCGGAACCGTCGATGGTGACCACGCAGCGTCCGACCTGGTCGAGATCCACCTTTTCCGCGATGACGTCCCGCGCCGAAACAATCTCGAACCCCGCGCCATCCAGTTCGGCGATGGTATTCTCGTTGCGGCCGTAGCCGATGACCTGCCCGGGGGCCAAGGCGAAGAAATTGGCCCCGCTGTGCCACTGCTCCCGCTCCTGAAGCCACCGGTCGGTGCGGCCCCCGCAGAACAGGGGCTCCATCTCCATCCCCAGCTTGCCCAGGGCGGAGATCAGGTTGTCCTCTTCCCGGATGGCGACTACCTGCCCGTTTTCGAGGTGAATGTGCACCGTGTCGAAATGATGGGTCTGCATGATCACCGGCTCATACACCATGCAATGATTACGGTCCAGGAAGGTGAAGACCATGTCCAAGTGAATGAAGGATTCCGGTGACCGGGGCAGTTCCTGCACAACAATGTGCTGCTTCTTGCCGAGCTCCTTGAACCGTTCGATCAGGAAATCCACCGCTGAACGCGAGGTACGGTCGCCCGTGCCGATGACCAGGATCTCCGGGGCGGCCACAAGAACATCACCGCCTTCGATGGACAAACCGGGATCACCGCCGCCAAGGCGGGCCGGGTTCACGGTGCGGGCGTTGAGCTGGGGGTGGAAGTCGAAGATGGCCTCGAGGATACGGGACTCACGACCCCGGACCCGGTTGGCCATGCGCGCGATGAGGACCTTGTCCCAGACGGCAACCCCCGCGTCGCGAGTGAAAAAGAAGTTGTGCAGCGGTGGCAGGGAATAACGATCCCGGCTCAGGAAACGGGACAGGTTGTCCTTCACCAGGGCCACCCCTTCGATCAGGACCCGGGACAGCTCCGCCGAGTCCAGAACCAGCAGGCTGTCGGTGATGTCGGGAACATCTTCGGCCTCGCAGATCCGGCGCACCAACCCGGCGCGCACCCGTGTGTTGTCCAGGATTTCCGCCAGCAGATCCCTGATCTGGAACACCCGGCAGCGTTTCTCAAGTACGCCGTGGAGCTGCAGATATTCCTCTTTGACCACCGAAAGGTTCAGAATGTCGCTGTAGAGCGCCCTCTCGGCGGTTTCCGGGGTCATGTTGGCCACTTCCTGCCCCGGACTGTGCAGGATCACGCCGGTCAGGCGGCCGATCTCCGACTCCACGCTGATATCGAACTTCTCCCTCATCTCATCTCCGATACGAAAAAACCGCTCAAAAAGGTCGTTTCCCCTAACCCGGATCAAGGGTACATCCAGGGGACCGGAAGAGCAACTTCCCCGGAATCCGGCCTTCAACCGGGACTATTCAACACTCAAGTCCAATGTCCTTTGGCCGATGAAGTTAGGGTACTAGTCACCCCCGAAAGGACGGACATGGAAGACTATCGCCACAGGCCACGAAAAAACACCCCCCACCTGGTCAAGGTCATCAATGAAGATACCGGAAAAGCGGTGGGCCGCGTGGTGGACATCACCGCCGATGGCATGATGATAGTCACCAAGGACAAGATCGTGCCCGGAAAGTTCTACAATTTCCGGATCATCCTGCCGGTCATGGTCCATCATCGCTCCGATGTCTGCCTTGAGGCCAAGGCCATCTGGACGACTCCGGACACCAACTCCGAATTCAGCAAGTGCGGGTTCAAGTTCCTCAACCTGGCCGGCGAAGAGGGTTTCCTCCTCGAAGACGTGATGCACAAGCTGAACCTGGTCGGTTGAACGGACGCCGGCCTGGCGGCCGGTTAGGAAATTCCCCGCTCCCCTTTGCGAGCCCTCCCCGCCGGGAGGGCTCTTTTTCCAGGAAACCCATCGCCACCATCGCCGAAGCCATCGAGCAGCCCGGCGGTTCGGACGCAGTGAATCTGCGGGTGGCCGCGACCACGAGCCTGCTCAAGAAGACCTGACTCCGGTCCTACAACCCGGCGGCCCGGTGCAGCATGTCCGCCGAAACTTCCGAGAACCCGCCGAATTCGGCGGGTTCTTTTTGGGTGATCTCCTCCGGGATGTTGTCCACCAACCTGTTCCAGGCCGGCTCGTCCAGGTTTTCGATGAAAGCGGCGAATCCATCCGCGCCTTCTTCAACGGGCAGGTATGTCCGGTACATGCCGACCATGGCCTGGAGCATGGGCAGGTAGGGTTGGATATCCGTGGTGGTGGACAGGACTTCGCTGTCGATCCAGGCGATCGGCACCCGGGCGATGGAATCGGCCCTGCGCAACCGGGCCTTGATCAACAATTCGATGTCGAAGGCGAATTTCTTCTCCAACAGGTCCGGTACGATGGCGCGTACTGTTTCGGCCCGAAATCCCTTGAACCCGCACTGGGTGTCGACCACGTCGGGCAGTACGCTGATGAGTCGTTTCCAGAGGTAGATGAAGAGCTTGCCCCGGGTATTCCGGACGCCCTTCTTGATGACCACCGAATAGGGTTCCCGGCGGGATCCGATGGCCGCGTCGAACCCCCCGTTCAGGATCCGATCCATCAGCAGCCCTGTCTGTCCCAGGTGGGTGGACAGGTCCGCATCCGTGAATACGATGACGTGGTTGTCCCTGACCGTTTCGGCCGCGGTCCACATGCCCAGGGCGATGGATCCGCCCTTGCGGCTGTTGTCGGCGGTGGTCAAGGGACGGGTGATGGAATGCCCATCGACAATGGCGTCGGCCAGGAAAAGAACCCGTACCCGACCGGACCATTCGTTGGCATCCACGATGTCTCGAGCGATCCGGCCGCTGCCTTCGGGACAGCCGTCATCGACGACGATCATGTCCCAGGTGAGGTCCCTTTTTCCCGCGAACAGCCATTCCAGCTGGTTCACCTTTCGGACGAGGAAATCCTCCCCCCCCGGCACGGTTTCCGGCGCCAGGATACGCTGATGTTCCCGGTAAACCGCGAACACCACCGACAGGTGGGCCGGGCCGGTCAGTGCCAGGATCACCCGTCTGGAAACCGCCATCTTGGCCGCCAGGTGAAGAAGCAGGGGCGTGTCCCCGGCAGTGGTGATCAGGTCGCCCTCCAACCGCCGCAGCTGGTCCTCATCCGCGCCGCTGCCCAGTAGAGCGTCAGCTACCTCATGCGTCCGGTTCAGGTGGACCGGATTGGTGAGATCGAGGTCGGACGGATCGTTTCTCGTCAGGTTGCGAGCCAGGATCAACAGGTCGGTGGGCATCGGAATATCCGCCTAGGCTGGAGTTCGCTGAAAGGGGCCGGATTCATCCTATCCTTATCCCCCTATTGGGAGCAACCCCAGGATTGGTTACTGAGTTCGCTGCGGCAGGTCGCGCAGAGCGTGATCAGGTTGTCCGTTTGATTGCTCCCCCCTTGCTGTCGCCACACGATGTGATGCACTTCCAGGAACCGCGTCCGCCCGCAACCCGGGGCTTGGCAGCGGTGTTTGTCTCGCGCCAGCA